>CALCJG010000221.1 GCA_937967705.1 uncultured Spirochaetia bacterium | reverse complement strand
CGGCAGCTCCCCCTTGAGTACTCGAAATGCGATCGCATACATGGTGAGCTGAAGAGATGTTTCCACGTCTTTCTGACTCTTTTTCTTCCCCGATATTTTAGCATCCCGGACATTCTTCTGATCATCGATCAAATCCAGAACAGTCTTAATCGGAGGCAATTTCGGGATGTTGATGATTATGGTTTCCTCGGCATGGATAGGCTGAATTGTCGGAGCCATCACATCAGCATATAGGCCGGCTATCGACACGATGGAATCCTTGGCCCCACCGACGATCTTGTCTTTACCCACGGAAAGCTCATCCGGGGTCAGCATAAGCCCTTCTTTTGCGACTCTATCCTCAAATCCCACTACTGACAACTCGATGATGTCTTTTTTCGGCAGGTCTACCCTGCTTTCGATCTTCTGCCGGTTATTGTGCTTCATCCCTTCATGGACCCCCGAGCCTTTGAGCATCACAACTCTGGGAGGGATAACCTCGTTTTCCAGGTAGCGCCTTCGATATTGCTCCCCACATCGGAGATACATTCCCACTTGACTGTGAGATATGTAATCCTTTGGTATCTCATAGTTATTGACAGCATTTTCTGTTTGGTTCATGATTGGCCTCAATAGACGATATTTGTTTTTTACGCCGACTGCTTTTCCTGGTCGGCCCTTTTTTTGTCCTCGCAATCCTCGGAAAATCTCTGATTGAGCATGACCGAGAGAATACACTCCTCGGGATATTCCTCACACCATACCTCAATGGTGTCCTCATCCAAGTCTACGACCAGCATTTCACAATTCCGGCACTGTTCAGGAGCATTTATCTGTTTCAACTTCTCAATAACCCTTGGGCATCCTCCTGGGCTCTCTGAGCAATCCCCGCCAATCCAGCATTTCCCAGTGATTATCCCCTCCTCCTGATTTATCCCGAGATGAGGACATTTACAGCAGCGACTCGGGGTAACCCGATGGACTTCATCCCAAAGGGCTTCCTCTTTATGCTGTTCCCTGATAACTATTTCATCATAATCCATTACACACCCCCAGAAACCAGCGACTTGACCTCCCCGTCCTCGATGTAAATCCCAGCCTGGCCCGTTTCGTCAACCTGCTCGATCCAGACCTGATAATCGTTTCCATTCGCAAGATCCCGAATGACCTGCAGAGATTGACTATCCAGGAGGGACCCGTCCGTGATCCGGATTATCCTGATCTGGGGATTCATTGCCATAGCCATGGCAACGGAGATTTTTAATTGTTCTGCCGAAGAAAGCTGCTCGAAGGGGATGCCGTTATAGAGGACCCCGCTCTCATCGAAGGAAAGGCCAGAGATCGGCATCTTCGCCCCCTTGATCTGGGCGATTTTCTGGTTGTCGATATCCTCAATTTTCCGGGAGAGCTGGTCGTATTCCGCCTGTGATTTATCACACTCTGCTTTTACTGCCTTAAATTCCTTGACCTTCCGGATCTTATCATTGGTTCCGTTGGCCGTTCTGATTGTTTCGGCAACTCTGGCTTTCTCGATTTGGATTGCTTCCAGATTGTCATTTGCCAATTCCAGTTTCAGCTTTTCCGCTTCGGCCTCTTCCACTCCCAGAAGTTTTTTCTGCTTTTCGATCTCCGCTTCCATTCGGCGGATATCCCCTTTCATCCACTCAATGACACCCTCTTTTTCCTTGAAACGGCGCTTTCGGTCCTCAATCGCCGTAATTCTGTCCGAGAGCCCTTCCATTTGCTCTACCAGTGCGGAGACATTGACCTCATCGTCCGGGACCGGCCCTTCGATAACCTCAAACCCGTCAATCTGTCCTTTGAGCTTTTTGACTTCCCGGCCCACCATGGTCCTTTCGTCGTAAAGGAGCCCTTTTTCTTTGTCCAGGACCCCAAAATCAATATTCAACAGGTCCAGTAGCACCCCCCTCTGTTTCTGCTTTTCCATGCGGGTAAATTCCAGGGGGTCAAATGTTAGCTTCCCCAGCATATTATTGAGCATGGTCTGAGGACTCTGAAAGGATGCCCCATCTTGGTTCTCGACCTTCAGGTAACTCCCCTTCTCGGTGATGGTCCGTCTGATAACGTAATTGTCCATGTCCAGGACGATCTCTGCCCGGTCCTCCCCTTCCCGGATCGGCTTCTCGGGGATCTTCCCTGTCAGGGCATAGTAAATACTGTCCAGGACAGATGTTTTACCAGCTCCGTTTTTACCGGATATGATCACCACATTCTCATCTGGGATGATCTCAACGGCCCGGAGTTTTTTAACATTTTCTGAGCGCAGCTTAATTACCTTCATAGTTTACCTCTCTATTGTTTTTTTTGTGCCAGCTCCCTCATGCACTTGGCGAGAGCAAAATTTGATAATCGAAGCATCGGCCCGTAGTTCGTTTCAATGACCGCTTTGTTTGAGAAAGACATTGACTGCCCTTTCGCTGGGCGGTAGAGGAACATCCTTCCATCTTCGGAGATATAGATTTCGTGGTTGTCTTTTCGGATTACCTTGGTTACGATCGTCATATCGTTTTTCTCCAAGCATCCGAAATCTTTTCCAGAGGAGCCCCGAAAATCTTTTCCAGGTAGTTTGTAACTCTTTCCGATGATGTCCCTTTTGATAGCGCATTATAAATCACCATCGGACTTGTTTCGAGTTCAACAGCCATTCGAGTGACAGTTAATCCACAATCCAAGATTTTACGCTTAATATCCCGCCTGTTTTCAAGCTTCATGCTTCCTCCAATCGAATACTGTGATAAATTATGTACGGGTAGGGTTTATTCTCACCCAATGGACACAATATAAATATATCATTGTCAATCGTCAATATAAAAAAACCTAATATGTGTACTTTTTGGGAAAAATATGATTTTTGTTTGCCTTATTAGTTGTATTGTGCCAATAATCTTATTTATGATGAGTAAGGATACATTAAACGTCGAGATTGGAAAAAGGCTTCGAGGAATTAGGAAGCAATTAAAAATCACACAACAGGAGATTGCTTCTGGAATCGGTATATCAAAAAGCTTTTACTCAAATGTTGAGAATGGCCTCCAACAACCCAGCTTTGATTTTCTCTTCAAGCTTTGCAATAAATACAAAACCTCTCTGGACTACATCGTTTTCGGAAATGGCTCGATGTTCCTTGTCTCATTCTCCCAGATAGGAACAATTTTCCCGAACATACCAGATGAATACCTGGGTTTATTTCAGTCGGTCATTTCCCTGGATCAGCGTGATCGGGAGATCGTTCTGGAATTCATGAATCTCGGAATGAAGACGGTTTTGCGAGACAAGTAAATCCCAAGCTTGAATATCCTGCCGATCATAAATTCTTTTAATCTTCGCCATCAGTTCAAAATTCCTGATTAGATCGACTTCTTTTTGTGATAACCTCATTGGACATCCCTTCCCTCTGGAAAAGTGCTGTGATATCACGGCAGGAACATCCCTGGACCACACCGATATATCACAATATAATCACTATACGCATGTTAGGCAAATATTTTTTCTCCCGATTTAAAAAAACACACTTGGGCTAATCTGACCTTTGGGTATTTATTAGTCTATAATATTTTTAAAAAAAGTGAAAGTCAAATTGTCTTTTATTGACCACCCTGGAAGGCAAAATGCCTTCTATTTCTATGATTTCAGCCTACGTATATATTCCTCGACGCTCATACCCAACTTTTTTTCCAACCGGCGCTTGTAGGAATCGAATGTCTGGGGAACGATATTCAAGGCCCTGGCTATCTCTTTTCGCCCCATACCCTCGGACATAAGGAAAAGAATTCGCCGCTGCTTTCCGGACAGGTTGGCAGAGTGGAACATGGCCTCAAGGGACTGTACGGTTTTATCCGTCAGGATCATCTCACAGGATATCAGATCATTCCGGTCATCCAGGAGAGGGGCCGCTTTTATCGCATAGTATTTTACCCCTCCCCCTATTGTGATATATGAATTGACAGAGTGTAGCTTTTTCGTCCTGCATGTTCGACGGATTAGTGTATTGATTCGATCATTACCAAGTAGTGTTGTGATTTTCATGCCAACAGCCCTTTCTCCGAATACCTGCTTTCCGTATTTATTGGCCTTGGTAACAACTCCAGTCTGGGGATTTATTTGCAAAACGACATCATTGATAAGGTCTATTGTTTGGGATACTCTTGAGAACAGCTCATCATCTGCTTGCATCCTACTCTCATCCTTAACCTTAACAAACATTATTTCTCGATTTTGAATTGTTAAATATTCGCATCTGATCGATACAGGGAAGATCTCACCATTCTTTCGCTTATGCAATCGCTTCCCTATCTCCCTATCTCTTTTTTGTATCGACTCTAAGGTTTTTTCTGGATTTGCTGTGATATCCATTACCGATAAAAATCCCAGCTCGTCCTTTGAGTATCCATACATTTCCTCCGCCCTCTTGTTGATATCAATGATCTGCCCAGTATCATAAAACATTACGACCAGTGCATCATCAGAGAGGTTAAAAACCGATTTATATATACCCTCGTAAAATTTGAACAGTAACACGCTATCTACCTCATCTGAAATGTCTTTGGATACCGTGACGAATGTGTCAACTCCCTCACTGTTAAAGATCGTATTCAGAAACAATTCTTTTCGGATGACATGGCCCAGTTTATGACGGGTGTTAATATATATAATCCCTGGATCAATCCTGGTCTTATCGATGTTGCTGATAAAGCTTTTCCAGTAGTCCCACTCCTCTGGCAATAGTATTTTATCATAGATCGTATACCCGTCAAGCTCTCCTATCTCAAATCCGTGCATTTGGCAATACTTGGTATTGGCGTGATAAATGACCCCTTCCCGGTTGAATACTAAAACCCCATAAGCAGTTATTAACTCAGTGAAATAGTATACCAGAGAACTTTCTCTAAAAACATCCCGAGTAACCAGTTCAATCCTTCTGACAAGCTCTTTAATAAGGGAATTCATAATTGTTAAATATACCACCACATTCAAAGAAAAGCACTTTTCCAATCAGAAAAGGAAACCCCTTCCAAGGGGTTTCCTTTCGACGTATATTAAGTTAGAATCTAAATTAAAGTTAAAATTAAAGTTAAAGTTAAAGTGTCGTCATGGCTTCGAAGGGGTATCGAAGCCCCTTATAAGACCCTTCGGAACCCCTTCGATACCGTTAAAAATCATAAAAAAGTGGTTGATTTTATGTAAAATGCTGTTGAAAATATGATTTTTTATTAGTAATATTCAAATTAAAGGATTACGGGGGTTTACATGAAAAGATTTTTTATAATTTTATTCCTTATGATTTTTCCCCTGCATATTGGTCATTCTGAAGAAAGTAAAATCGGTTTGGAATCGATAAATATTGCTGGCCATTCTGCTTATAATCTCAATTCCGATTCTACGAGAGACTTATTTCTTGGCGCTTATTTTAATAACATCGAACACAAGAATCTGTATGTGCAGTTTGAAATTGACGACAAAGATGAGTTCGCAAAAAAAGAGCTAATAAGTAATTATAAATATCTGAGATCAATTCAGAAAAAAACAATTTATTATATCGAGGGAAAGGGCTTTGAGGGAGTAGAATATAATTTCAAACATGGTAGTTATAACGTATCATGTATTAACCTTTCACATTTTGGAAAAGATTTCACACTCTATAGTGATTTTGCCTATCATAGATATAACTTCAAATTTTTAAAACCCATTTCAATAGGTATGGCGGAAAGTATAGCAAAACATGCAAAAAAATCCTCATCCTGGAAGATTTTTTTTAGAGTTATTGGTTATAAGATTGAGAAGATAAAAGGATCAAGATATAAATATAAAATAATATCCGTTGAACCAGTGGCCTGGAAATTTGATGTTTATAAGGCGATCAATGAAGATGATTATTCATCTTCTGATAATGTTTTTCTAAAATCATATTTATATAACTGGTATGACAAAAAATCATCTCCCAAAGATGGGGATAAAAACATAGAGAAGTCTGATACAAATTCAGACAAGTAGTTATAAACACAAAGGAGGGATCACATGAAAAAATGGGGAAGCCTTTTAGCCGTCTGCATTATGATCCTTGGGATCTCCTGCAGCGATCCGAAAAAAGATGAGGGGGCAACCGGGAAGAGAATAAAGAAGATTGGCAATCCTTCAATCACAGCCTTCTATTCTCCGGTCAGTTTCTTTCTTCCCAGTCTCTATGCGGCAACAACCGAATATGCCAAAATTGCCAAGTTCGATGACCAGGGCCGGGTCAGCCATGTCGATAACTGCAATCTGGCAGGGATCATGTCGTATCATGATGATTATGAGTATGATTCCCAGAACCGGATCACGGCGAGAAAATATTATGAGAAAAGTGGATCTGATTATCCGCTCAGTGGTCGAGATAACATAGTGTATGATGATACCAACAACAAATATACATTCACACATGAATATTTGAATCAAACAACCGGCGTAGTAGACTACACCGAAACCAGGACATTCTACCTGGATACCAGTGGTCGGATCACAAAGATCGTCCAGCTTTACTATGGCACAAAGACCTATGAATACACCTACAATGCTGATGGACACATTGCCACCTATAAGGACAACGTCGATGGGACAGATGTATATGTTGAATATAATGGGTCTGTCGCTACGATAAAAAATGTCTCTGATAATGTTATCCGGGCAACCCTCACCTATAATGAAGATTGGAACCTTATACACTATGTCAATGGTGGTGTAATAAAAGATTATGAGTATACCACAGAAGAGGGATCTAACATCGCTGGGGAATGGTGGAAAGCCTTTCTGATCTGGCAACCTCAACACAATCCGGATCAGTTTTTATTTAATAACTAACTTTTACCCCCTCACCTTAAAGATGAGGGGGGTGTTACACATTATCTCACGCTATAGACATAATCAGGATATTCAGCCGATAAATCTGTCTCAATTTCCATTCGAGAATATTCCAAGGTACTTATCTCTACTTCAGAGTATTTCCCTTTCTTGGTTTCTGATAGAAACTTAACAAGAGCATCTTTCTCCTTATCAGCCATATCTCCCCTCTTTCTATATTCAATAATAATAATTATAAGACAATTCTTCTACCTGTTTTCGATTCAATATCATTCCTTAAACCTGTCAAGTCAATTTCGAACCCACAAGAGCAATGAATTTTTAGAGTTTTAGGAATTGCTAAAAGCCCTTTCTTTATCTCACTCTTGTCTATATCGGGATTTTTTTCAAATTTCCCATATAATTTATACTCAGTTCCACAATTCGGACATTTTTGTGTTGCTTCAAAAAACTTAAGTTTTTCAGTTTTTTGTGGAATCTGAACTTGTTGAGGACGCGGACTTGCTTGTCTAAATATTTTATAATTTTCTGATACGAACATTTTAAAAGCTGATGTTGATTGGAATAAAAGTGTGTATACTACCTTTATTCTATTTATAATATCGGACATTGTTTTATCATCCTCAATCCTTTTAATTTTTAACCATTTTGATAGGTCATCTAATTTAATAGATCTTCCATGTGATTGCCAATTAGAGTGTTTTGCCAAATTTTTTGCTATTTCTTTAGCTCTCTTCTTTTTCATTCTCATGGTTACAGGTATATTTCGAGTTTCTGTGACATTCCAGTTTTTAAATTTGTATAGTGGCAACCATTCTGCAACTCTGTCAATTGCGAACTCCAATGCGTGTCTTACGTTTTCCAACTCTCCCGGTGATATTTGAGCTACCATTGTTGCATCGAACGGATTAAGTCTCCTGTTTTTCTCTGCCTCTTTCCTCTTGTTATTTATCCACTCGCAATAATCAGATGCAGATACTACCGAACGGCCGATTTGTACTTGAGCATCAATTGGTCCCAAGCTACCAGTTTCCGACATATATATCTCATGCCCTGATAATGCCAATATGGTCCCTGCACTCTTTGCTTCTCCAGCAATAATAAAAGAAACTTCCTCAAAGCAATTATGTAAGAATTTAGCAATTTCTTCTGCGGCAATTCCACTCCCACCTGGAGTTTCAATCAACACATCAATCTTTTTCGTTCCCTTCCTTTCCTTTAATAGATCAACCATTGTATAGAAATCATCTTGGTTGAGACTTCTTTCGGGAATATTTTTATTCAACGCAGCAACATATAGAAATAGATATGAATCTTTATATCTATTATATTTTAATATCAGCTTTTGTAGTTCGGATTCCAGGTGTATAGGACCCCAACCGCTACGCATCTTATTGATGTACTCACTTAATAGACTCATAATCCCTCCTGAAAATATGTTTTTTTATATCAATTGCTTTAATCCATACAAATCGATTGCCTTCTCTCTCACCGGATGATCTTTGTGCAAATACCTTACAATCTCCAAAGCACCCCACTCTCTTCGGTTGTAAGAATCCCAGATGATGCGATCATCCCTGAATTTGTAAACGATATCACATACAGACAATTCATGAATTATTTTATATCCTTTCTTTGCGCCCTTAACATTATCTAAAAGATTATCTGAATCTAATATATTAATGTCAGGGGCCATTTTGTCCGTGGGCGTGCCATTCTGTCCCTCCGGTAAGCCATTTTGGTTTTCCGATGTGCCATTTTGTCCCTTCGGAGGAATATCCGACATGTCATATTGGCCCTTCGGTGTATCCGAGAGGTCATTTTGTCCCCCCGGTCCAGGGTCCGGAGTGTCATTTTGTCCCTTCGGGTCGTCCACCGAGGGGTCATTCTGGCCCTTCGGATCAGCGGGAGTGTTCAATTCGTTGTATTTTTTCAGAATAAAGTCAATCAGAAGGCTGAAATCATATTTGAGATAGGTCCCTTTAAACTCACCTGTGACCTCATCCTGAACCCTGCTGGTCTTGACACCCACAAGCTTGTTTCCCTGGTCATCTGTGAGATCCTTCAGCTCTTCTCTGATCCGCTTCAGGGTCCGATTGCTCGATGACATGGTAAGCTGGTCATCGGAAAGCCACATCCCCTGCGGGGCATTGACGACCTTGATGATAAAAAGGGCGGCCTTGTCGGACAGACCGATAAGATGGTAGTAGCGGAGAAAAATGTTCGGCACATTCGCATACCCTTCATCGAGTATGGGATGTCCCCATTTTGCAATAATTGATTCCGGTATCTTAGCCATACCGCATCACTCCTCATTTTTTTCTTGACGGATTGGGATGCGGTTGTTATATTGTTAACAACAATCAAGATTATGACGCATCCCAAACGTCAAGTTTTAAGTAACTCATCTAAGGCCACTGCTCGCAACAGTGGCCTTAATAATTTATGCCGACATCTGCTGCTTTATCCGGCCTTCTTCTTTATAGACTTTAACGAGACATCGCCGGATCTCTTCGGAAATCGATGCCATGTAATTATCCCGGATGCTCTCCTGGATCACACCCTCCAGAGCCTCTGGAACCGTCACCGTTAATTTAATCATGTTCTTTTCACCTGTTTTCATAGTCATTCCCCGGAACGAATCGTATTAAATACGACAAAATGCGAATCTGTCAACTAAAATATTATGTCTCATGCAGATTTTTTTCTCCTGACATGGACCAATAGTCTGTTATCATTAATAAAAACAACACCATCAAATTATTATACATCGTCATCTTTTGAGATCAAACCGGCCTTTTCGAGCTTCTTTACCAGAGAGTGATTTTCTGGCTGGGATAGCTGGTGCTCCATATTCCGTTTGACTGAGTTAAATGTATTCTGCAGAGCATCATTAAAAAGCTTCATGATAGCCTCATTTTCAAAAGCAATCATAAGGCGATATTTTTTATCCTTGATGAATTGCTTATCTGAGGAATTCTCCAGCGATAAAGAATCCATTTTCAGCCTTACTATGGAAGGAATGTCGAGCTTTAGCGCAATTTTTTCATACACATCGGCATCAGTTTTTCTCGTCGGAATGTCCTTGGGCTTGGTATAGCTCTTTGATTCGTTAAAAACATCCTCTTGAATCTCTTCCTTGGACATTAAATTAGCCGGTTCGGATGTGGCCTCCTTGATAATAGACTTCGCCTCTCGGAACGTGACATTTTTATCCGACACCACGTTGAAGATCCTCGCTTGCTCTTGTTCACTTTTCAGGTCCAGGGATTGAATCATCAATGCAAGTTTAGACCCCGCCTTAATGCTATCCTCGTATGAAAAATGCTCGTAAGCTTTGATGTAATTGTAGGCCGTGCTCTTCGAATATGGGGTTGCATCTCGAATGAACTCCTCAAAACTGTCATATCCGTAGCTGTTTTTAAAGATCTTGTGCTTACGGATGTAAAAAAGCCTTTCCCCAACCAGCCAGTAATTTCCGCCATCTTTCGCAAAAAGAATTGCCAACTCACTTTTAATAAGAACCGGATCATAAATACTGTGGTCATCAAACCGCTGCTTAAAAAAAGTCTTTTTCTCCATATATTTTATGGGGAGAATGTTCAATTCGAATGCTTTTTCGTTACCTGTTTTCAAGTAATGGATGGCCTGTTGCTCTTTGATGATTTCCACGTTATCGCCACCACTTGCTTGGCTATCAAAGAGTGCCATGAGAGTTTCTTTGCCTTTAGTCGCCATGAATAAGGTTCTCCTTTACAATGAAGTCGTGATAAATTTTCAGAATATTTAAGTTCAGGCTGGGGATTTCATCCCTTTGAATATCTTCCAGGTAAGACGCATCTTCGTCATGGGGAATCGTGACCGAAGAAGTCCTTACAAATCCATCATCAAATTTGCTATGGAGTCCATCGGTAAATTTCCGAAATTCACCATCTGAAAAAAGCCTGCGGCGCTTTCTGTTTATTGCTGTGGGAAGAAGGATTACGTTTTTGATATTAACATGAGATCGCTTCTGGAGCATCATGTCACGGATGCTGTCGAGCACAAACTCGGTTCCCTTTCTCGTCCAATTCGATTTATGTGTGGGGACAATTACATAATTTGAGGCAGATAGCGCCAAGGTGTTTAAAAAGGTATTATTGGGCGGACAATCGATAATGCAAACATCATAATCCCCCGATATCAGCTCCAGGACATCAAGTAATATATACTGATTAACCCGTCCAAGACGGACCAACGTACTTGGGAGTTGCTCTAATTCAAGATCACACGGAATGAAGTGTAGGGTAGGGGATATGACTTCAATACAATCCCTAACTCCCTGTGTTTCCAAGAGGGCTTTAAATATGGTTTTTCTTTCAATATCCTCATCGGATAGGATAAGAGTTTCTGACAAAGAGTGCTGCGGGTCGAAATCAATCAGTAGCACTCTTTTCCCCATACGGGAAAAATTTATTGCCAGAGATAGGGCAGTGGTGCTTTTCAGGACGCCGCCTTTTTGGTTGGCCGAAGATAGGATTTTCATTGATTTACCTTGATTATGACAATATTAAAGATATAGTCAGTTCGTCCAAGCGCTTGGACGAATCAACTCAGTGATACCCATGGTTATGGCGGACCTTAACAATGGCATCAATCGATTTGATGGCCTCATCGTAAGTATTGAAAATCTCGGGCATACAGCGCCCCCGGGACCCGATGCGGCCCCAGGTTCGGATGAGATAATACTGACCGAAAAGATCAGGTTGAACGGCCATGCTGTAAAACCGGAAGCGGTTTTTCTCAGGATCAATACTTTTCAGATATATTTCCATGTGACATATTATGAACATAGGAATTTATTTGTCAACAACATTTGTGGGGTCATGAACTGACCATAATAAACATGGTCAATAATACATGTTCATAGCTTCCGATAATAAAGATTCTGTCGCATAAGAAGAAAAATATCCAAACGGACGTTTGGCAGATTTCGATACGAAGCGAATAAACACTATGCGCCCAATCGGAATCCCCTATACGGTTGAACTTGTTATGCCATATCGAGGAAAAATGTATTTGAAATATTCATGATTATTTGATCTAAACAAAAGTGATTAAAAAATGAAGAGGTGGAATATGGGCGATTGTATTTATTGTAAGAAACCGGTTGGATTTTTAAGAGTTAAGCACATGGAATGTGTAAAAAAGCACGAGCAGGGTGTCAATGAATTGATGAAGATCCTCAAAAATCCTCTTAATCCTAAAAAGCTACTGCCTGACATGGTGACGCAATCTCGGCAAATTGCCTCTGATAGCTATATAGATGATAAAGAATATAATCAGATTGTTGATCGGGTATGGAACGCTTGTGTGGAAAAGGTTTTCGAGGATGGTGTCCTTACAGAAGAAGAAGAAAGCAGGATAAAGGATATCGCAACGGCCTTCAATTTCACACAGGACAAACTCAATACAGATCCCGCATTTATAAAGGTAGTCCAGGGATCGATTTTAAGGGATATCCTGAATGGGGAAATTCCATCTAAATTCAGCGCCGATGCCGACCTACCCTTTAATTTCAAGTCAGGGGAAAAACTGATCTGGGTGTTTACCTGCAGCTACTCTGAAATGAAAGTTGTCAAACAATTTGTGGGATCTTCTCAGGGCTACAGCGTCAGGATTGCCAAAGGGGTGTATTACAGAGCTTCAGCCTTCAAGGGTATGCCCATTGAAAAAAACATCATTGCTCCGGTAGATGCAGGATTGTTGGCGATAACAGATAAAAGCCTATATTTTGCGGGGAGCGTAAAAAGCTTTCGGATTCAATACAATAAGATCATTACCTTGATGCTTTATGATAATGGTGTTGGAATTCAGAGAGAGGCCCAAACCGCCAAACCGCAGATATTCGATGTTGGTAGTGGATGGTTTATATACAACCTTCTTTCCAATTTATTTAGGATGAATCATTGAGGGAAAGCCGCCCTTCGGGGCGGTCTATCACCAACATAATAACATAGGAAGGGCAAAAAAAACGGCCTTTTCAGACCGTTTCAACCTCTTTTTCGGAAGGTTTTGGCTTTGATATCTGGGTTGGCTTTTTCTTAATCCTGGCCGGCATGAACTTTTTACCCCCGCAGATGGGGCAAGCGTCACCAGGCTTGATGATGTACCAAAGAATATATACGACTGCACCTACACCAAAGAGCAGGAGGCCCAATAGAAAAATAGGCCAGGAGAAATGTTTTTTGAGCTGCACGTTTCTCTCGCATAATGGACAATACAATACTCTCATTTGATCCCTCCATAAAAGCTTATTTCCAATACTGAATTGAACAAGGTGGAAAAAATATTGTCAACAAAAAACATGTGAATGAACTGCAATAGGACGGCCACTCGACCGCCCTATACACCCCCTCTTAGTGAACCACTTTTACATCATCCTTCCCTTTCTTTTTCTTTTGTTCTGTCCGGAAGATCGACGAGCCTATGATATCCATTTCGTCATCTTCCGATAGCCCCAGTTCTGATCGGTTTTTCTCTCTGATTATTCTGTTTGCCTCAACGTAATCATCTCCCAGATACATGTCGATGAGATAGTAGCCGGGAAGATCCTCGTAAACGATACCGATCTGGTAGCCCCCTTTGCCGGCATCGTACTTCGTCGGCGAAACATAGTAACAAAATCTCCTGCCCTCAACTTCCTTCCGTAATTTCTCGATATCACTAATTGTCATCGTTTCCCTCCCTTCGACGTGGTTTCAAGCAGCTCCTTGGCCTCGGGGAATTGTTCCAGGTAAAAATCAATCGCCTCACTTACGATCACGAAATTGTTTTCCTTCCTGATGATCGATGCGATGTTGATTTTTGCCTGAAGCTTGTTTTTCTCATCCTCCGAGGGACATCTGATTCCTAACGTAATTGGCATCCTGCATCACCCCCTTGATTGGTATTGTTCTCTATTATGTTAACATGTTAACATCTATTAATCAAATCGTCAACTTTTGAGTAAAAAAATTATGTCTTTTTTTAAAAAAAACCGCCTCGTTATATGCGAGGCGGCAAGCTGAAGGTTAAGCTGTGGCTGGCAGAAAGATAAATGGCTATAAGGCTATAATGAGGATACACATAACAGTAAGGATGGAGCCGGCCCCCATTCCTGCGCCAAAGAATTTAAACATCTCTTTCGACTTTTGCGGTTGTGATCCAGAAAACTCAATATGGATTTTCCCCCCGGAAACCCGGGCGGATTTTACCCCCTTTAAAGGTCCTATTTTGATCTCACTTTCAAGTGTAGCCCTGCGCTCGGTGATTATGAGATACTCCCCTTCGAGTTTGCAGCCGACCAGTTCCGGATCGGCCCGGAGAATCGCCGAGTATTCCCTTGCACTCGATATCACCCGGTCATACTGACCCCGGAGGTCTGGGGGGACCCACTCAGGAGCCGCTTTTGCCTCCAGATTCCAGGATATCAATATCCCGATCAAGAGCATCAGCCTTATCATGATCACCTTGGTTTTTCTTCTTAACATCGATTGTCACCCCCTCTTTTTTATTCTCCCGGGATCTATTCCATAAAAACACAATCCCCAGGACGGCCATGATCCCCATGGCGATATAGCCGGCGGCCTTACCGACAGATACCCAGAATGATTTCAAGCCCTCTTTCATACTGTTCATTCCTGGTTCCCCCCCTTCCCGTCCTCTTCTTCAGGGTCCGGATGGGGTGGTGTTTCACCATCCCCTTTTCGCCCCCACGCTCCCACCGCCTTGGTAAATCCATACTGCAGGATGCCACCGCCGGCAAGTTTGAACGTGTAGTCATAAAGATTGTCCGGCAGTATGATCCCGGAAAACCCGAATATCTGGGGAACCAGGTAAACGACCAGGCCCATGAATATCAACATCGTGGCCCAGAAAGACAGGGAGGCCATGACAAGCCTCGTCAGGGAGAATTCCCCGTTTTCCTGATATGCCAGTTTATGCAGCGCTCGTTTAAATTTTCTCATAGTAGCTTCCTCCCCTACTTTTTCATGTTCATGATTTTTTCCATCTCGAATCTCTCCTTGTGGATCTCCTTCATCCGCATTTTCCCCGTTTTATCCCGTTGAGCTGAAAAACTGAGGGTACACGCAAGGATTACCAGGCTCACCAGGGAAGCAATCGCTGAAAGGATGACGATGAATTTCCCAGTGTGATAGGCCGCAAACCAGACGATAACTTCCCGGAATTTTTTCGGGGCAGGGGGAGTGTCTGGTTGTTTTTTCCTCATCCTGGGACCCCCAGATTCATCTTGTCATAGTAATCCTTTTTCTCGTAATACGAGCGGGTTTTATAATACTCGGAAAATTCGAAAACGATATTCGGCTGATATACCATGAGGTATTCCACCGGATCGGCGTTATCGCCGGCAATATTGACGATCTGGAAATGCAGGTGATATCCATCCCAGAGGCCGACATCCTTCCCGGAGTCATCCGGATAACCGATGAGATCCCCGGGAGAAAGATAATCCCCCACCTTGCATTTGGCCTTCGTATGTTTATAGATTATCCTCATGTTGGACGTGGCCCCCCGCTGAACCACTCGCCCTACACGCTTCCCCGATCCGGGGACGATCTCGACGATCTCCCCTTCTTCGACGGCCAGGATTTTATCCCCCTTCCTGCAGGCCATATCGATTCCGGAGTGCTTTTTACCGTTCATGTATTCAGGCCATCCCTGAGTGATCCGAACGGTCCCCTGTTTGTAGGATGAGGGAGATATTGCCGGGATAACTCTTTCGACCTTCCTGAGATACCCTTTCAACCCTTCTATAATTCTGTTTAACATGATCAACCCCCTTTATTTTTTGAGTGCAATGAGCAAACCGACAAAGGCCCCGACAATCATAGTCACCAGGGATATAATCGCCGCAGAAAGCCTGTACCATTTTTCGGTCTGTTCGCACTGTTTACGCCATTCCGTTAATTCCTTGTGCCACTCCATTAGTTTTCCTATGATTCCCGTATGTTCTTCTTTCCGGTCCTTGCTCTCATTTGTGAACTGGGATTCGAACCGGGCAAAAGTAACCGAATCCATGATGCAGGGTTTCGTCCTGATCAGATTATTAAGGTCTTTCATTTCCTGGCCGACCCATTCCAGTTTATCGATCAGGCTATCTAACATCTTAGCGGCATCAACCCAGGCTTTTATTGAGCGCTCCGAAACATCCAAAAGACGCTGAAAATTCCCGTTCTCGCTGTTTCCATTCATTCATTTTCCCCTGAAGAAATTGAGATTGATGATCCAATATTGCGAGTCGATTGAGATCGTTTAGTTTCGCACACGCCCCTACATAGACCCATGCCTTCCCCCTGTCAAACATCCGGAAAAGGTATATCCTATCCAGTAGGTACATCCGGTAGATGTTATCCATGATTTGATACATCCGGTTTTTTCTCGCCTTATTCCTGGCAACTTCCTTTGAGTTTTCATCGATATTCCCGAGTATAACGATATCAGCTCCGTTTTTTGGAATATACATGACCAGGTATTTGTCCCCATCAAGGATGTACCGGTCCAAGTTTTCAGGCTCAAATATCCCCTCGATTTCAGAGATTATATAATCAGCATCGTGGATCATACCGCCTCCTGCCTGGTTACGCTGTAGAATTCGCTCCGCCATTCTTTGAGGATATTGATCGCATCATGAAAAATAAGGACCTCGATGTCCTGGATGATCCCGAAATGAGAGACAACACAATTCCATACCCAGAGGAAAAGGGTCGTCCTGGCCTCTTCCGGGAGCAGTTTAACCTGGTGAAATGCCATGTCATTATTGACGAGGTATTCCAGGAGGACCCGGAGGACCTGGCCGACAATTTCCATCGGTTCTATCCCGAGCCTGTCTGCACATCGATTGCAGATGAGATCAATCAGCTCATGCTGCTCTGTATCGCCTATGAGCCTGTAGATATCATCTGGTTTCATCTCCGCACCCTCCCCAACTCTTCTTCCAGGGAAACGATCTTGCGGACAAGCCCCTTTATCATCCCTTCGAGGGCGTCAATCCGCTCATCGGCGGTTTTGCCCTTATTGCTTTTCCAGGATTTATAAGCATCGATCAGCGGTATTTCCTGCTCATTGACATTAAGATTCTCAATATTAGTGGCCGCTTTTACCCCCATGGATTATCACCCCCTTAGTATAATTCTAAAGCCTTGTCTAAAAGAGACATTGGAGCCCGGGTTTCGATGTAGGTCCCCAGGTACGGCTGCTTCAATGTCGTTTCAAGATGATACTGATTTGCCTTCGGAACGAATTTAATGTAGACCGATCCAGCAGGAGGAGGCGAGTCAAATCTAACCCCGATATGATCACTGGAATCGATGATCTTATCATCGTAACCCGGAGAATTGCTTCCCCACTGCAGATCAGGATCAGATGTGATATACCAGGTGATTTCCGAGGCCCCGCTTGCTTTAACCCCGAAGGCCAAGATCGCAGCCACTCTGTCCCCCGAGTCTGAGAGAACGAACGTGTCATCCGTTCCGTTGGCGACGAACTCTACCGTTTTGGAGATCTCTGTCCCTGCTCCCTCGACAAGATCATATTCCTCGGAATATCCGGAATGATCCGAGTGGGCAAGAACCAGTTTTTCCTGTACCTCGGCAGGATTAAGGGTCTGGATTGCCAGAAAACCCCTCACTTTGATCAGTTCATCGGTTGCGCTGGCATTGGCATTCCCGTTATGTTCGAGCTTAACGGTATAAGTATTTTCAGCAAGAAGATCCACCCAGAGAACACAATGGTTCTGATCCGTTGCGTTGTTCTGGAAAAGATCGACTACCTGGCCGTTTATAATGGTTTCTGTTGTCCCGTTGGTCTTTGTAACGGTCAATTTGCATTTTCCAGCATTTTGAGCCATCAGAAGAAAGATCCCGGCCCTGCTGACACCAGTTATTCCGGTCCATTCGACATATCCCTGTGTTGTTGTGGCTTTATCAAGGGAAATCCAGTTATTTGTTGAATCTTCAGTCCAGTTCTTATCATCACCGTTGGTATAGGCGATTGTCCCGATATCTTTCACCCCAGAGGTACGGCTGATCTGAGAGCATTTTTCCCCACCAGGCAGGATGGCGGATTTGATGTAGTGGTATCCCTGGGGATTATCACAGTCAAAGTCCTCACTTTCCATCGTACACCCATCCATGACGGGGAAGTGGAAAAGTTGGAGACCAGCATTAGAGTGTGAAAAATGTAGGATGTTATGGCTGGAAGAATATCTACATCCTTTACCATAACCACTTGCACGAATTGCTGCTGTAAAACTTGGCCTATATGAATAAGTGTAAATAGAATCAGCATTAGAAAATTCATGTCCGGATGCTTGCCAGTTGTTAAAAACAAGTGCATCGACTTTATCATCAAATCTTAACTTTTTATAAATCCCAAGTGATGAATAAAGATAACCCTCATATCGATTGCTGACTGCAAATACCCTATCTTCATTTATATCACAATCTGCTACACGGATTGATACACCACTATCATGGTAGATAATGTTTTCTTTGGCAGAGTTTTCTATGTCCACTATGCATAATGTGGAAACACCAGCACCTTCACCTTCGAGAGTGCTAACAAGTAGCCTGTTTCTCCATGTGCCAGAAGGGGTTTTAATGCATGGTGAATTAGGGGATATATCCCAGACATACCCATGAGTCAGAGATGCTGTTCCACAAAGATATTGATATCCTATCGTATGGCTGTTAATTTCCCAAATATATGGATTAAATTTGGAATTATTAAATCCTGGATTTGCACCTTCTGCAATAACATACAGCCCACCAGAATATGCATAATCACCAACAATAAGTTTGCCTTCCTGGGTGATATATATTCCAACAGATCCTAATGTTGCTGCATTGAAAATGTTATTCCAAACTTTAACAGGAGTCCTGTTCCCATTTGCATCCCAGTCCAGTACTAATAGACAACATCCGGCATCAGTACCAATAGCAACAAAAGTTTTTGGATTTGCTCCATTGTAAGGAGATGCATCATCTTTAGTAAAAGTTACGGCGTGTAATTTATTATGATTGTTCCCTGCCACGTCAAGCTCGTGATTATTACTACCGATATATCCTTTTCCGTCATTTCTTTCCGAGAGAGTGCCGGCATAGTATAATCCTGTATAGCTTTCACCAGATCGACCAAGGGTAAGTGCTGTTCCAGCTTTTAGATCAATAACCACAACACTGTTATAAAATGTCGATGTCCAATCTGTATGGCCTGTTATTATCATGTCTTTTTCAATTATGATCGTCTGGACATTATTTCCTGAACTCCCTGATCCTGATATAATATTAGCTGTAGAAACAGAGCTTCCACTGCTCTTTTTATAATGCCATGTTGTAATATTACGGACATCATAACGATCCTTGCCAGTTGAGCTTTTCCCACTTAGGTAAGCGTCTAAATGTAGAATGGAAAATCCGTCATCGCCATAGCCTAATGCACAATAATTCTTATCTGGGCAGTCTCTAAGATCAGAATAATCCTTTGGTTTAAAATATCTCTCTACTATCGGTGTCAAACATTGGACATTAGAAGATAATAGTATATTATTCGAATCTATGAAAGTATGTAATTGAAAAACATCCGGGTCATCAAGGATTTTCATGCGATAAAAAGCGACTTGTGTATAATGAATGGTCACTATATCGTTGCCGTGAAAATCGATAGCCTGAGAACCTCCTGCAGTAAAATAGGGGGCAGGGTCCTGATAAATATGGCCCCTCCACCACTTGGAGGCGGTTTGCTTGTTCAGTGGCAGAACATAAATCCTGCATGGGGTCGAGGCTTCAGTGTGGTCTTGCAAATAGATATTACCATTGTTATAAGCAATACCCTTCCAGATATATGAAGAAGAAGGAAGTGCATATACTCCAGCAGTATAGGTCCAGGACGAATTGATTGTATCGATTTTATTTGTTCCTGAGTTCGCAACATAATAAAGGGAGTTGTCGGAATCATAGCAAATTCCGTGCTTTCTCTCTGATATCGTAGTTCCTGTGATTTCAGTAGCCCAAGCAGCCCAGTCTATTAAATTGATCGACGGAATGTAGCTTTCTCCCATTGTAGAAAGAAAGGTAGATTTTAAACCATGCCATACCCTCTGGTTTGTCGCATCCCAGGTAATAAATACCAAGTTTGTACCATCCCCGGATATGTCTTGGATCGTACCCCAACCGGCATTGACGCATCGGACATGCAGGAAAGTACCCGTTTGGGTATCGAACCTGTAAACGTCACATTCATTATTGGCAACATTGTAATCGGCTGTCCAATAATATCGATCATCCTCGATATAGAGCGCAACCGGTATTGATGGATTAGTGCTGGCATTGCATTTATACTCACCACACACTTGATTTTCAGCCCATAAAGCGTTTTTCAAGGATCTTCGAGCTATGAATTTCCCGTATGAAGCAGTAGCAACCACTTCAAGCAAATCCCCATGATGCCCAATACAAACCCCTCCCCAGGCATATCCGTCACCATCGACATTCCTGGTATTATCCCATCGACCGGATGTTTTGATACAGACATTTGAAACGATATCAGATGTGAGGTTGATTCTCTGAATAAATCTCTTGTCACCGGTCCAGTCATCCATGCGAAAATATAGGTCACTTCCATGCTTACATACAGTGATATGGGAGGATTCCGTACCGCCCAGGTATTTTACCAATCCCGTAATATTACTGGCTGTACCCGCAGAAAGATCGCTCTGTTTAAGCGAAATAAGAGATACGGCTGTTGCACCGTTGGCACAGACCACCATGATATCATTGCTGTCATAACAGAACGCATCGTTATAATAACCAGTATCATATCCAGCATTTGTGATTGTTCGAGAAGCAAAGATAGAGTTGGTCAGATCAATGGTTTCGCCACTTTTCTTTGTGTACCCGGTAGCCCCGAGAGTTCCGTCGCTGTTAATTGCAAGCCCATAAACTTTCGAAGCTGTTGAACTGGAACCGCCATATAATACGATAAAGAGTTTATTTCCAGCATCATTAACGGCGATACCAGTCCAATAGTTCGTACTGGCCCCACTTGCCGGAATATACCATTTTGCGATCTCCTCAACTTTTCCATCTTTCATGTTTATTGAAAGTTTGGAAATTTGACCGACTGCATTAGCGCCGGCATTGGAAATAAACCAATAGCAATTATTCACGGAGTCGTATTTAATCGAACACTTATAAGCTTGCCCTACACCACTGAGATCAAACTCGTCAATAACTTCCAGCATATAAGACTGTTTCCTCTGACGCATAAACCCGTTTTTAAAATCCGGGCTTCCGTCCGCTCTCTGCTTCCAGTTATTATTCCAGTCGTTATCATCCATGATCTCAGCCGGCTTATTGGAAGAAGTCTCATAATTCTCCTTGATATAATCCTCATTGAAATAGGGCTCAATGAGCATCTTGCTTTGCTGATAAAGCCTTTGTAGCATATAACTCAGCTTCAATTCCTGGGCGAGATTGATATTGCGCTCCTGGTCGAGCTGCTGTCTGAGTCCTAAGAACAGCTCGTCAACCTTTGATTGCTCATAGAAGGTCTTTTTCAGGTCATCTTCCCTGTTTTCCAGGTAATCGGCAAGGCTCTCTCCGGAGCCGTGCATCATCACATTTTTGGTGTCGATGGAATCAATGCCCTCAACGACATTGAATTCCGCATAGATGATGTTCAAATCAAGTCTCAGGGAAGCGGGAAGTTTGATCCTTCCAGTCGCCAGATCAAGACCGATAAAATCATTGTACTCCCAGGATGCCCATACCGCATCATTACTGAGATCAACGGAAACAAAATCATATCCGGTTGCAATGTATCCCACGTCTGATCCAGAGCTTCTGACGGGAACCAGACTATTCCCCTGGACATCCAGGAGCTTGACAACATCCTCACCGTAGGTAGAATCCCCATATTTCCCGGAATCAGGCCGGAAAAGCTCACGAAAGGAGAAATCTGATCCATCAGAGCCCAGAATAATGGTTGTTCCCGAGGTAAACCCGATCATGTAGGCATGATAATGATAAGTAGATCCTGCGACCAAGGTTACAGTGATATCACCATAATTCCAGCCAACCGAGAGGGACCCTATGGGTATATCAACATGGCCCAAGTCCGTGTCGAAAGTATCATGGATTTCAAGTCTCAGATGAGTATAGCCTGATCCTATGGTCTTGACATATACCCCGATTCGGCTGTGATTAAGTGAGAAAAGGACACCGGAAGAAGGGTTAAAAGAGACCTTATCAACAGAGCTTTCACTCAGGGATGTCAGAGCATTATAATTCGAGGAATAGACCTCCTGCTTCTGATCAATCCTGGATACAGGATATTTCTGCTCCTGGCTATCGATGTCCTGGGTGTTTTTGTTCTGATCGCATACCTCGATGTTCTGATTTTTAAAAAGGGTCGCTTTCTGATAGCTGGAATCGCCATCCACCGGGTATAATCTGGCATAGGGACCCCTGTATTCCGTGAATCTCTGGGAGGTTTTGAGCCGTACTTCTTCAGAGAGGTGACGCCATTTCACAGAGCCATCGATATGATCCATATCATCACTATCCCGGTGATCCTCCAAGGATTTCCCGTTTACAATGAGATCCCCTTCCAATACCCAGGAAGATTTTTCAAGAATTGTTTTTACATTGGCTTCAGATATAGAGGTTGCGTTCTGAGGAACCGTGATCTCAGTTACCTTGAACCACTTGTTTTCCCCTTTAAATTCATGCCGATATCCCGTTGTGAGAACACCGCCGAGAATAAGATCATAGCAATCAATGGTCTCATCCAAGGGCTCTTTGATCCTGATAATGGAGTTTTCACCATATCCGGGAGCGGTCAATACCAGGTGATTGGAACCATCATTCGTGGCGATTGTCCCGAAGCCGGCATTATTAAGAGCGTCAATAATCTCCGCCAGGGATGTTAAGGCGGGAACAGACCCCCGGCAATCCACCTCTACCCATTCCCCATCGGTTCCGATCAAAATACAAAGGATATATTTTAGTGACAGGTCTATTGTAGTGGCAATAGCAACGGTCCCCGTCAATGTTCCCCTGGTCGCTGCAGTCGTTGTCGGGGGAGGACCACCCGCCGTGCCGGTTTTCTTCCTGATCTCCAAGTGGTATTTATAGTCCCGATATCTCGTCGCTGGAGACACCGTTTTGGTTTCAGGATTGGCGATGTAAATTGTATTATCGGCAAAGGCATCGGATCGTTTTACCCGAGCCTCAATGATATCTGTTCTTATCCCGGTCGTTTCCGCTGTATCGAGGGATATTGCATAATCCGCATCATTGTTGAAATCCAGGAAAAAGCGGATATCATCCCCATCAATCATTTGAGCGCCAATAGCCGGAACCTCGACATCCAGGGTAAGTCCCGACACCCGGGGGGTGGCAATCAGTCCCGAGAGGATGACCGCATCCTTGTTTTGCCCACGGTAGAGCATCCCCCTGATCAGGGTTTCGACATTCCTGATTCCCAGATCTCCGATCCTGGTTAAAACGAGATCGGGCTCAATTCGGGTTTTATCGGAAGTTTGAACGCTTCTAAGATTTCTCATGGGAGATCTCCGTTAATCTGAGTATTTGATTCGTATTTCATATTCAACACCGGCAGCGATGAGCCGGTTAAGCTTGTCAACCAACATGGGCAGATCAGCCGGATCAGTATCTTCAAGAAACAAGACAAAGAAGCAGTCTGATCCCTCTACACGGATTGCCATGGCAGGAAAAACCCATTGACCGATCATCTGGGGCTTTTCTGAGTGTTCTATCAGCATTTCATCATATACGCCGGCATAACTGAGGCCGGCGTAAGCGGCTCCCTGTGAACCTTCATAAATGATGGGCTCTTTGGAAGAGTAGGGACGGCTATAAAAGATAATGGAAGCCGGGCTCACCTTATGACCCAAGATGACATCCATAATTCTGTTTCGGTATTCCGTGTCGCTTTCCCCTCCCCCCCGGGGCATACCGATGTATTTATGAGCTATGAGGTCGAGAAACATTCCCTCCGACTGGTCGAAAAATAGCTGGGTTAAAAGGGATTTAGCTATGCGCCTATTCCACTCCAAAATACCGGCGGTAGCTCCGATATTCAGATCAACAGGATTAACTGGATCACTCTCCGGGGTCCCCTCTTTATCAGAAATAAGCGATTTATATATCTCATCCTCGGGATCTACAATCGCCATCAGCATGTCATCAAGCTGTTCTGCTATTGTGCTCACATTTCCTCTCTTATGGCATCGACGTTAAGGTCGTGACGGTCGCTGTAATTGTCCCCCCGGTCCCGCTTCCTGTTCTGGGGATATACATATCATCAATGGAAACATTTTCACTCGGGAATGTCAGGATAACATCATAAATAGCCGGGTGAGCCTTTTTCGCCAGGGCTATGATCTCATTCCTGACAACATCCTGTCCCAACTGCCGGGTGTTGATATAGTTTTCAATGGCACTCTGGACGGCTGTTTTGATCTCATCTATATCCGATAAGGTCCCGATGCGCTGAATTTCTATGATAACACTGATCGGGATTACAGTCGGATCGACGATGTTAATTGTTATTCCTGCGGCCCTGCACCCAGGATAGTTGATAAAATCGCTGGGATCTCCATCGAGGACCTTCCGGATTTCTGCGATCAGCTCTGCAGTTATTGACCCAGATCCATCATCCGCCACGACTGTATTCTGGCCGGCCTTTGGGTATCGTTCCAGAATAGTGCATGATTTTATTCCCTCAATCCCCAGGGTGGCAGATTGAAGGCCGAATTTCGTCGATCCCGTAAGGCCCTGGACGAATACCAGGAACCGCCTCGCCCTTTCGACCTCCGTTTCCTCATCCTGGCCCCCCGAAAATGCGCTGTCATTGATGACGTGCTCTACTCCGTGAATGGGAGTCGTGAGAACACCTTTTCCATTCATGGTATCAATGGCCCTGGCAAGACAGTTTCCGGCATCTCCTGATACCAGGCAGCGGGAGAGCACAGGACCGGAATGGGCAGCCCCTTCTGGAATTGTACTGGCCTCCCGGGATTGATACGATACACTATCAATCGTCGCCATTGTTCCGGCCAGGATAGACGGGACCTCTTCAGCGGGACCCATCATGAGATCGAGTCCGCTATTATTCCGATAATCATACTTCCCTACGATCTCATTGTCCGTATGAAGATATAGACCAGAGGGATCAGCGGAACCATTCTGGACCAGGGATGCCGAGAAATTGGGAAGGGCATCGATATAGTCCACCAGGGCTTCCAGGGTATTGTATGTCGTCAGGTCTGCGGTAAATGAGTCGCTGGGATATCCTGTCACGGTTACAGACAATTCCGTGCTGGTATTTGTTAATAGTGCCGATGATCCGGTCCCTGTATAAGCTATTGTAATGGATGGTTTCCGGATGAATCTGAGATATCCATTGGAGAATGTGGCCCCCTTCTTCTTGAAACCGAAGCCATCATAAAGAGCAACCGGAATAGAATTTCTCAAACCTTGCAGATAGTCAAATCCTATGGTGCTTGCAACTATGGCGAAGGCTTCCAGGATTGACCTCACCCTGGCCCCTTTGTTGAAGTTCGAAAGGCCCACACCATCGGCAATGAGTTTATCCCTCATCAGCTTGAAGTATTGATCCGGAGTGTAGATATCTAAGATTTTACTCATGCCTTGACCTCGACAACATCAGAATAATCTCCCAACATTTCAATGGTCATCTCACCGGAGATGGCATCCCCTTTTTGGGATATCGTTTTGCGATTCACATAAGCGGTCTGCACCCTCGGGTCATCCATGGCTTGCTGTTCCCGATCTTTGAATATGCGGTCAACAGCAACAACAAAGGGAAGGTTCTTCGATGATTTTATCGAATTCACACCCCAGTCTGGATGAAGGACATTCAGGGAGCCCTTTCTCGCTGACATTCGGTCCTGCAGATTGGCAATTACACAGGCGATCCCCACCACCCTTTTTAGGTCTCCTGAACTGTCCACTTCAAAGCGCTTATTTCTCAGGCTGATATCTGCCCCATATAGATACTCCTGAACTGACTGGGGATCACTGGCATCATATTTCCCCACGAAAACCAGGTTGTCATCAGCTCTAAGGAGGCCATCCTCGGCGGTAATCGGGATCTTAATAACCTGGCCGACCATATCATTATCGATGAGGTCGTTTTCAGTGAGCCCATTGGCCTGTGATATCAGGGTGTATTTTGTCCATTCTCCGTAGTATTTACTGGCGATTCTTTTCAGTGTTTCCCCCTGAACTATCGTATGATACCGGAAGGTGAATGATTGCTCTATAACCGGCTTTTTAAAACCCTGATCTGCGAATTCCTCATCATCCAGGACATCCAGAGTCACCCCGGCGGATTCCAGGGCTGTGTATTGCAGGGAGACCTCCTTCTTTTCAGGAGAGGATACAACCGCCGCTTTGATCCCGTAGTTTGAAAGCTTCAGTTTTTGAAGTCCGTTATAATAGGCTATCATGTCAAAATCGACAATTCCGACCAGGCTCTTTGTTCCTGCATTGAACTCATCTCTGATTTGATCCGGAACCATCATCCCTTCGGTTACTCGTATCAACTCATCTAACTGGGCATCAATCAGTTGATCAATCATGTAATAACCCCCTCATCACTGACCCCACCGGTCCCCTTCGCCATGGATGCGGCCTGAGTAAGAGCCCGGTCAGCGGACATCACTCCGGATTGAATCATTCCTATGGCCCATTCCAGGTATGACCGGAATATTCGTAAGCGGATATTCATGGTATAGGCCCGTTCATTGCCAAACATCCCCGAGGGTATATCGATTGCTTCCATATCGCCCATGCTGGGAATAGGGCTCGGTGTATCATTTGGAGTGAATTTCGGGACCGTTAAACTCATGCTCTCGGGATGCTGGGTTTTCATGATGTTCACGACATCATTGATCCATTCCGCCGTTGTCTGTCGCTTCTCAGGTTTTTTCATCACCGCACCGGTAGCGTTGTGATCGACCTGATAGGCTTTCATTGCGATATCGAGCTGTACGGAAAAAGGATCTCGCTTTTCCCTGGTGGCTGAAAAACTATCAACCTTGATATAGAAATGATCGTCGTAGTCATAGTCATGCCACACGACACTGATATCATCTGCCAGGCCCCCATATCGGTCTGCAAATTGCCGCAGAGCCTCGACATTGCCCAAACCCATGGCGGCAAAATTCGGGGCAATGAGCTTTGATCCTCTCGTGAGTGTGTAATCTCTGTACCTGGAGAGCATGAATCTGATCTTCATGAACTCGGTATAGCCGTCGATCTCAACATCTCCTTGCTTCATTGCGAAGAAGAAATGTGTATTGGTAGAGATTCTTATATCCTTGAATTCATTGCCATAATCTGAATAATAACCTCCTCCGATTGTCGGGAGTAACTCGGCTCTCTGACCCTCGGTTACAGTGACGCTTTCCGGAGGGAGCAGGAGAAAGATCTCGCAGATCGTTGAATCGTTTTTCGTTTTTCGGAATTCAAACGAGTAGACATTTGCCGGAATGTAGGTCCCATACAGGGCGCTAACGATATCCTGAACTCCCACGATCTCCCTCCTTATTGTATTGTTGTCGCACTTCCAGAACCGGTATAATTGCCATGAGTGCCGGCGCAAGGTGTGGCCGGGACATAGGCAGTGATCCAGTCTATTATCTGATTCGCCAGTTGAAGATATGCCGAATCCCTGTCTGATGCCATGATGCTTATCGTCAGAGGCGGAATATCCGCCATCACTGCCGGTGATGTTGCAAATCCTGAATCTGTGATGTTATACATCCCCGTCATAAACCCTGCTTGTATTTCTCCTGCCAGAGCGCTTAAAGCTGCCGGCTGAGTTGTTGCCATGGATGGCGTCAATACAATGGTCAGATCAACGATCTCCCCATTGGCGATTACAGTCGGATCAGGAGTAAACGGAGGATTGACCATGGCTGCCGTCCAGGAAAAAAGGATCTCCGCATTATCCTTGACGTAATCGGCAATAGCGTTTCCCAGAGCCGTGAGAGCGGATGCCGGTTCGACTGCTCCCTCTGTAGCCGCTTTCATCGCACTGGCCAGTCCTGCTGCAATCAACATATTATGCCTTCACATCAATGCTCGTAGAATGAGGGCTTCCGCCAAATAAACATACCGGTAAATTGTTGCAAAAATTCAAAGGAGCGTTTCCCAGGTTAACCATTCCCCCAACCCCCGGTTTAACGTTAACATTCCCCCCGACACCGCCTTTGATATCAACATCCCCTCCGGCTCCGGTTTCGATACTTACCTTCCCGGCAGCTCCCGTTTTGATTTCCACCTTACCCGCTGGCCCGCTTTCAATGCTTACCTTCAGGGAGGTCGGATCGACCTTGACACTGAATAGTCCTGTAGTGTCCACAATCTCAATAATAGATCCCTTGATGCTGGTTTTCAGCAGGGAAGATATCGACAAAGGCCCCAGAGAGGATATGTCCATGCTTACTGTGGCACTCAAACTCATCGTTGTAACAGCGTCCATCTCGACCGCCCCCGGTATTGGCAGCGTTCCCCTGAAGGCGAGATACGATCCCATGTGATGTCCCAGGACCACATCTGTAGGACCGTGCATCTGCATGGTCATCGGGAGTATATGAGCGGCCTTCAAATCTGGCCTCTGGGACACATTATACGGGTATTTCTGCAGAACAATCGGCGACTGGCTATTCCCCTCGACAAACCCGATGGCTACCTGTTGCCCGGGAAGGGGGGCTTCAAAAAGGCCATGAATACCAGAGATGACCGGAGAGGGAATACCAACAAAACTGGCAACTACATTCGGACCAGGCCAGGCTACATCCGGCACTATCCCCCCCCTGGCAAGGCTTACAGCTACAAGCCCTTCTCCCCAGATCGGTTCTGGCTGCGGCAGGAGAACTTCCCCGAGGAGGATCTCCTTAACCTGTGTATTCAACGGCATATTCCTATTTTTCTGGATAGGCTGTCCGCATCCATCTTTTCCCCTGTGGGGATCTTTCCTCCATTGTCCTTCAAGTTTAACAGGCATTAAAAACCTCCATCCCAGAGGCCCAGGCCAGGCGGGAGTATTTCCCAGTCCATGAGCAGAGAGGCCAGGGCTCCTACACTCATCGGTAATGGGGTCCCCCGGATCACGGAAAAGGTCGTGAGATCGGCCTTTCCGATGTTATAGTCATACTGGACGTTATCGATATAATAGATCCCGAGATCCCGGGGATTGTCCACCTTCGTTCCTGTAATGGGGGGCAGATATAAAAGCGCCATACCTGGCCGTGCGTAAGGAATGGCCCGGGTTACAATGGTTCCCTCCCTGAATTTGCCGGCGTTCCTGAACCAGACATTGAGTAGTGAGCTGAGAACGGGAACATTGACAGCCGGCCCTCTTCTTCTCCAAAGCTCTTCTACGGTCTGACCAACAATACCGTTCCAGCTCAATGATGTTGCCGATATTTGAGCTTCATATTCTCTATGTCCGAAGGTCCTGAGTCCCCCGGAGAAAAGAGGATTGAGGGGACCCCTGGCTATGGATGGCCTGTTCTTTATCGTTGTACCATTCGATCCGGAGCGGCCCCCGTAATTCGCATTGAAAACCGTGTACTGCCCCGAACCGCTTACCCCGAGGTCTTTTTCCCGGACATCATCTTCTGTAATGATGACGAAATCGCCTCCTAATAGCAGGTCCAGAATTCCCATGGTAAATGGATAAATCATCGGCAGCCATGGAGAAACCCCGGTCCAGGGAATTTCATAGGGGGCTGTCCTGGCGATCACATAATTAAACCCGGGAAGGGTCGGAGTGATATTTATCCCGGTTGTTGCGGTTCCGGCCATGAGGCCGGCAAAGGACCCGGCAGCTCCCCCCACTGGGATCATGCGTCCGGATACCACAGTCCTTCCCCCGGTTTCAGTGAATAGTTCCATGAACGGCTCCGGGCAGAGGGTTTTCAGGAAGTCCCAAAAGGAGCCGCCGGCTGATGTTTGAAAAAGAGCCGAGTCGGTTACAACCGTCGATATCAAGGAGCTGTTGGAAATACAGCCAATCGGTGACGGCAGAGCGATCATCCTATAAATCAAGGGAAGCCCATCACTCAATCGAAAATGCGGGGGAAACACCCTGGGACCATACAAGAGAGATGATACCAGAAAGGCCCAAATATATGTTTTCAAGGATTGAGCAAGTGGTATTCCAAGTTGTGATGCCCCCAGTGATAACAGCTTAGATGTATCATCAATCAGGTGTGTTTCCGTACCCCAGAGGATCGTGTTGAATGATGTGATACTCTGTTGGTATATATTTCCCAGCTCTTCGATATCAACGGTATATGTGATTGCCCCCTCGGGTGTAGTTTTTCTCCGGCAATCCAAAACATACCCGGTACAGGTCGAATACCCATGAATCCAAAGCTGAACCATGGTCTGTGGCCGAAACAAATCGGTGAGATCAGGCCCCACAAGGTTCCACATCTTTTTCAGGGGTCCGGTTATCTTCCAATCCACACCCCGAAGAGCCCTGTTATCACCGGCCAGGACAACTTGAACAGAGGCCCCGGGGATAGATCTGGATTTTGCGAATGACACCGATTGGATGAGTTCCCCCACATCAGTACTAACCAACTCTATAGGAACAAAGGGCATGGAGAAAGGGGCGACCTTCAGGGACACCCAGGGGGACCGCTTTTTCACTTTATCCGGTTCGGTAAACTCCTTAACGGTTTCGTAACCGGCATTAAACAGTATTTTATGTCCTTTGATCGTTACCATTAGATGATATCCATCACCCTTTCCCAAATGCTTTTTTGGCGCTTTGGATCAGCAAGTTTTTGTATTTTCTCTACGATAGAATCTAATTGATTTCCGAGGATTTCAAATCCTGCGTTCATCTTATCAATGGATTTCGCAATGGGGCCACTCATCTTCCCTGCCAGGCTCATGAGGCTGTTCTCAATCATAAACACACTTTCCGCCGCCTTTTCGCCTACTCCGCCTGATTGCAGGAGCATCGATTCTTTTTTTATCTCCTGTGATCGTATAGAAAATGCCTTCCCACCCGTTGTGTTTTCTTTGAACTCTTTAGCACCTTTTTGAATATCAGATTCCTTAATGGATGATGGCTCTCCTCTCATCCTGGCTTCGGCTGCTCTATACATCATCTTAAATTTATGAGGATCGTCTGCACCCGGCATACCATAATCCTGGGCGATAGAAAAAGCCTGGGCTAATTTATCTCCCGAAAGCCCCTTGCTCCCCCCGAATTTCTTAACGATATCCTCCATGAACGCATTGCGAACGGCTTCCGGTTGTGAATTGAGATATGCCTGAGTAATGAACCTTTCAGTCGTTGGAAGGAGCGTCCCATTTTTCTTGAAAGCGTCAATCTGATCCTTTGATACTATACCTTGATCGAGTAGTCCCTGGAGAGTTTTTTGATTGCCTTTCCCGGACATCATATCCCGGATCTGGCCTCTGGCAACCTCAAACATCCGAAAACCTGAAAGATCCCCAAACTGACCCCGAGCAACATTCTTTTGGACGCCCATCAACGACCGCTGCGCTTCTATGGCGGACCTGGCGGTCCCGTTAGGGGAGTATTTCGTCAGCATTGCGACTTCCTGTGCCATTTCCCTGGCCATATCGGAAGCGTTCACACCATCCTTGACGGCTTCTTCCAGAGATCCCGAAATGGCATTTATAAGCAGGGGAATCTCCGTTTCAATTCCGCCCTTTTGTGCGATCCCGATAACATCACTGAAGGATTTACCCCCCTTCCCCCGGGACATGACATCCATTAACCCTAAATGCCGGCCAATCTCATCAGCTCCGAGTCCGAAGCGCTTTGCATAATCAACAGCCGAATCGGAACCCCCTACTCCAGCCCCCTGGTATTTACCATAAGACATCCGCCTGGCTTTGACGAGTTGGCCAGTTTGGGCAGCATCAAAATATCCGCCAATTCCGCCATGCTTCGTTCCGGCTATTCCTGCCGTAGAAACCTGCTCACCCATTTTGGAGATATATGCTTGACCCACCTTGAAAACCTGTGAAACAATAAATCCGGCGGCTCCCAGTAATAACCCGGCAATAGGTAGAGATGCCCCCATACTTCCTATTCCACCACCAACATCATGGCCACCCCCACCCCGGCCTATTCCCCTGCTAGATTGTGTATTTCTCTGGCGCTGCAGCTCGGTTGTGTTTTTCTTCAATTCCTGAATCTGCTTCTGCTGTTCCATTATGAGTTTTTTAATCGAGGAATCCAGATTCTTAGGGATCGTAGACCCCCCTTTGGAGAACTCCTTCGCAACTTTCTTATTGATACTCGCCAATTCCTTGGATTGCTGGACCTGCTGACGGAGATCCCCTGTGGAACCCCCTTTTCCGGTCTTGGCTGATACCCCTATTTCAAGTTCATACTTCGGCATGATCTTCTTTGACTTCCCCAAATGTTTTCTTTACTGCATCTACCCAGTCTTCGCTGTTTTTAAGATTTTCAGCGATGTCTCTATAATGCCGGAGGACCTTTAAACGGTCGTCCTCATCTTCTTCCGAGTTGTAACCAAATTTTTCACGAAGCTTTTCAATCTCATCATCTCTCAATTTCTCGGTTTGACGCCTCTTGTACTCCTCGACTGTGATCCCTGCAGATACGGCGGACATCTCCAGAACTTCGGGGATCGTTTCGATTTCATCCATGAAATCCCTCTTCATGATCTTCCCTTTCTCCGCCTCGAACTGCAACCAGAGGGACAAATCTTCCATGGTTGGGATGGATGCCACGAGATAGACTATAAAGTCCTTTTGGATATCATGGAGATTATCCTTGTCTATCCCGGGAGGGAACACATGAAAGTACCTGATCCAGAACCCATCAACCAGGTATTCCGGCTTCTGCGCCTCTTCGATTAAGTTTATTTTTTTTTAACTTCTCCTGAAATTCACGAGTCCAATCATTCACTTCGCCGTAGAGCTTATCGAGCAAGGTATCATCCGGACAGTTATCAGACCCACTCCACCATTGCGGGGCTTCCACAATTGCCGAATCGATCAAGACTGATCTTTCAACGAAATAATTATCATCGAAGGAAAAGGAGTTTGCCGGAAGGCCGTTACGCTTTACTGACATGGCCCTGGCGATCTCCAGCCGCTCCCTTGGGAAAATCGCCTTGATTATAAAAACATCACCGCCTTCAACTTCTATCACCTTCTGACGGTCCTCTTCCAAAAAGAGCATATTCCGAATTTCAAACTTTTCCTTTTGCATAACCTTCATTCTCCTTATATGTTTTCTGACCTGCGGGGGATGCACATACCCCCGCAAATCGAATTGACCTTACGACGATTGAAGCCCGGGCAGTATTCGCATGGCCCTCCATTGGGTGTTTTTTGTATTAAGCCCCCTTGATGGAAACTGAACATCTTCATTGCCCAGCTTGACGCCAATCAGGGTATTAAGCACTTCCAGGGTATGAAGGTCCATAATCACGAAGTCGAAAAGACCGACCTTGTTGATATTACAGGAACCATCCCATTGCCAGCCCGGAGTAAGCAAGGCCCCGGGAATATCCTTACCCCGAAGAACAAATGTTTCTATGGTGACATTGGCCGTATAGCCCAGAGACTTGAAATCTCTGTCACCGTGATACCCCAATGTGCGGATGCCTTCCAGCTCCCAGTCCTGATTGAAGTTTACCCCGCTTGCGTAAGTGACGATATTCCCATCCTGGACGAGCAGGGAATCTATACCCGCACCAACGGGTCCCTCCGGATTTATAGCGCTTGCAAGTTTAAATGACATGATTATCCCCTCCCCTTACCTATTTTGTCCAATGACGACGAATTTCTGCTTGATGAATACGAACTTCAAGGGAAGCGGAATGATCCCGGTGAAGTTGAAATAGAAGGCATCCCCCCGGATATCAAATTCGATATCACAAAAGGCCGGCTCCCCACTCTGGGGATCTTCCGTAAGAAGCCCATCTCTGACGTAGCCTGGAAGAAGGTTCGTGATGAGAAAGTTTTGTATTTCCTTTATCGCAATGGCGTTCGGAGCTTTTTTAAGGGCTTTCAGCCTGGCCTTGATCTTGACCTGGCTGTCCAGGGTGATGTGATCACAGGTACGAAGCGCAGAGGGGTTTTCTAAAATCAGGTTTCCCCCCTGAAAAGTTGAAAGCTCATCGACTACTGCGAAACCGTCTGCATCCTCTTCGACGAGAATTCCCCCCGCAGAGAGATAATCCTTTTTATCATCGAGGCTGTATTTTTCGGCGACACCGAGAATATTCAAGGTCTGAAAAACCGAGGATGTGGTCAGGTGATTGCCGAACCGAATACCGGCTACCATAGCGGCCAGGTAAAAGGGCTCAAACTCCGTTTTGATGTTCCCGTTTGGAGCATCATAGCGATAGAAGGGAGTGCATCCATAGCTATAACGTGCCGAATTGAGTGCTTTCATCTCGGCGATCCTGGCGGATTTCGTGTTGGTCGTCGAAGAGGCTCCACCCCCTGCCGAGCGGTTTTTCTTCTGTTCCATCTGGGACATTCTATTGACATGAGCGTCCACAAGAGCGGCCACTGCAGCATCACCGGAGGCCGCAAGGACATGATTGACACCCATCTTTTCCAGCAATTCAAGAGCACTGGCCCAGTCGGAATTGGTGGCCGATCCGTCCGATCCGGATGTGAGAAATACAAATCCGCTGTCAGCGACAATGGCGGCCCGGTCTGCAGACGCATGGAGGGCGGCGATTATTTCTCCCTGGCACTCCTTGTTTAAAAACTGGATCAGCGCTTCGACGTTCCCCATGGCATTATAAACAGAGGTTTTAACATCCTGAGTCGTAACCTTATCCATGGTGTTAGAGAGATAGTCTGACCGACCCTTCAAGGAACAGGTGTAAGCATCCTGGGAATTGATGTACTCGACGAGATCTCCGAGTTTCGGGAAATCACTGAAATTTATCGTCAGATTGTCCCCGGTTGCTCCCGTACAAACGGTCGTGAGCTGAGTGCCGGAAATACTCATTGTGGCGGCGCTCCCCGATCCTGTGTACTGGATTGAGAGGAAATCAAGAGCGATATTGTCTTTCTGGCCGACCACATTTCCTTTAAATTTGACTGTGGCCTTGTATCCCCTGGTGGTCCCAGCTTCGACTTTCCGGGCGATTTGGTTTGCCAACGCTCCATATCTCCTGGACTTGATATCAACGATATCGTTCGTTGCTGCGTCTTTCAGCGTCCCTGTTGCTCGGGATGAGGGATTGACGCCCACAACCTTTACCCTGGAAGGGGTATTGAGATTCGGGTCTTTGGTCGGAGTGAGATAAAACTCAGCCGTGTAATAGGCGGGTCCCCCGATAAGCTCCTTCAACATCTGATTGGGCGAGGTAAATGAGTTGATCCGGTCGTTCTCATCATAGTCGGCTGCATTGTAAGGGATGCCCCCTTTCGTTACTCCCAGGACAACAACTTCACTTGTCGGGGCTCCGATGATGCCCCCCTGCGGGGGATATTCGCTTTTGTTATAGACACCGGGTATATTGGTTTCCATCCCCTCAAAATTCTTCATTGTCATTGCTCTTCTCCTTTACACTGGTTTGAACTCTACATATTCCTTGTAGAGACTTTCCCACTCGCCTTCTCCCAGCCGGTTTATATATTTATCCGGATGATACTTTTTCATCCATGTCTCAAAACCGGCCATCAACGCCGGATTGAATTTTCTTGCATATTTCGATGTAGACAGGAAATATCCTATACTGATCCCTTTACTTGGCGTTACCTCAGTTGTGGTTTTCAATTCCTCATTACTCTTCATCGATTCCCTCCCCGTTCATGGTTACTGACTTATCATCTCCGGTATTTTTAAACGTCACCTGCGAGTAGACTTCCTGGGGCAACGTATCATCATCATAGACCGTAAAATTCCTAATACTCTGCTTGTACTCAATTCTTGTTTCCCTTCCGAAAATGACCTTCCCGAAGTTGTAATTCATCAGGCCCTTGCTGGTATGAGTGGTAATTTCAAAAAGGCCGGCTTTAAGCATGGCCTTTCTCATATCGTAAATCACCGACCGCAGAATATTCCCGAGAATCCGTAGCTCCATTATGTTGTGAGCCCAGAGAGAAACATAGACAGCCTCTTTCTGGAAAAACTCTTCCACCCCGAGAATGAGATTTCCCTCCTTTGAATTATGAAGGGCGGATTCGATCAAACCGATCTGACCGTCAGTGATTAACCCGTCTTTATGCCGTTCCTGCATCGGCCCGACTTTGATTTTCAGCTCGTTCAGCATATCCACGGTCATAAAATCATAAGGGCGTGTGCCCTGGCCGACTGTGGTATTTTCCTCACTCTCATCATCTTCTGTAACAGAAATCGCTGGTAAAAATCCTAAGTTGGGCTGACCTCCGGAGGCTATCATTGTTCCAATTGCCTGGGCGTAAGGATGTTCACCAGTAACATTTACCCCGGCCAATCTTCCGTTCGGGAAATGACCTGGGATATCCCGCTTGTTCATCTCACTTTGGAGAAAATCGATAAAAAAGTCTGTTGTGACCGAATAGTCAGTGTATTTCGTAACCGCCGCCATTTATTTATTCTCCGCCTCGATTCGTTTGAGCATGGCCTCCGCATAAGCCTGAAGGGTTTTTGCAATCATCCTTTCGACGTGTTCCAAAACCTTGTCAAATACCGGAGTGGCCCCCTTCCCGGGATGCTGCCATCCCTTTGATTCTTCTGTTACCATCCGAAAAGTGAGGAATTGTCCGTGTCCCCCCCCTTCATTGTCGTATCGCTTCAGACCAGAGAGCTTCCCGTATTTCTCCCCCCGAACCACGGTTCCGCTTTTTGCAATTTTATAGACATCATCAGGCATCACATCGGCAAACCCGCTGGCCGGAGCCTGGCCCTTCTTCGGGGTCCTATGCCGAAAAGGGACGATGATGAATTTAATGGATTTCCCGTCCCGCTTCCTGGTCATCGTCCGGACCCTATCACTCTTCATTAACCCTTCTTTAATGCTGAATGATTTCATCCCATCTTCAACGAGATTGACAAAGAGGAAGGCCGGCTTTCCAGTCCTGGGATCAGTTTTCCCATCATCGACATAGATCTTCGCAAATCCACCATTCGGTCCTGCCGGTTCCACCGTTATAGCCTGGGCGTATTTCTCGCCCCACCCTGTCGGAACGCTCCTGGCCTCCTCGTACCACAACTCATAGGCTTTATCCGTTATGGTGTTGAGTAGGCCCTGGGCTTGCTTTGGTACGTTCTCATTGAGCATAGCCATGAGTTCCACGACCTTGGCCCCGAGCGGCCCTGATAGCACATCAAATA
>CALCJG010000220.1 GCA_937967705.1 uncultured Spirochaetia bacterium | reverse complement strand
TTTATCACTCCTGATTCCGAGAGGACTTTCGCGACTCATCTCGGTGCGGCCCTTCATTTCGGCAGGGAAGATGTTTCAGCGGATGCCATACGAAGCAGCAAGATCCTTCACATAGAGGGGTATATGCTGGAGGGTGCCCTGAAGGAGGCCAGTGTTTTCGCGATGGAGCTGGCAAGAGAAGCCGGAGTTCTCATCTCCTTGGATCTGGCCGATCCCGCTCTGATACAGCGGAATCATGCAGAATTGACCCGCCTGGTTGCCGACTATGCGGATATCGTACTGGTTAATGAGGATGAGGCCAAAGCCTTTACCGGACTTGAGGGAGAGAGGGCTCTTCATGAGATTCATTCCCGATGCCGGGTAGCGGTGGTGAAACTGGGGGAATCGGGGAGCCTGATCAAGTCGGAACAGGGAGTGCACTGCGTTCAACCCTATAAAACAGAAGTGGTGAATACGAATGGGGCCGGGGATATGTACGCGGCAGGCATACTCTTTTCTCTGGCCTCCGGGATATCTCTGGAAAAAGCGGGAAGAATCAGCAGCTACGCTGCGTCCCTTGTGGTTGGTCAGGTCGGGGCACGGCTGAAGAATAGAATCGATTTAAGCCTTTTGGGGGATTGATCAGATGGGGATGTACAGAGTCGATCCCCGTTGGAGTTTTTTACCGTTCTGAATATCGTTGAAGAGAATGATCCAGGAGCGTTTGGTGCCGTATCTCTTCGCTATGCGCCCCAGGTTGTCACCCTTCCTCACCACGTGTTTCTGGAGTCGGGAATACTTGATGCTGTAAAGCTTGTCCTCCTGGGCCATGACCCGCTCCTTAAATCCTTCGGGAATGCGCAGTGTGTAATTCCTTTCGTAAAGCGGGGTGTATCCCCGGCGGAGTTCCGGATTATAGAGTCTTATGTCGTTGAGGGATACCCCGGTCACCCGGCAGAAAAGAGTGAGTTTGACGGGGTATTCCAGGGTGACCGTCTCCGTTCTCCGAACCTTGATCGGTTTGAGCTCATCGCTGATCTGAAAGAGCTCCGGGTTTTTGTAGATGATGGCGAGAGCGGCAAACCTGTATACATATTCCCGTGTTTCTCTTCGCAGTTCCCCGGATTCCAGCAGATCTCTGAGGGTCGCTGATCTGGTTCTGATCATGGTTCGTTTTACATAGCCCGCTCCCCCGTTATAAGCCGCCAGCGCCAGTTCCCATGAGGGGAAAACGCTCCTTAAACTCTGCAGGTGTCTCACCGCAGCTTCTGTGGACTTGGTGATATGGCATCGCTCATCGGTCCATTTGTTGATCTTCATGTCCAGCATGCGGGCGGTCCCTTGGAGAAACTGCCATATGCCCACCGCCCGGCTTCGCGAAACCGCCTTGGGATTAAAGGCGCTCTCGAGAAGAGGGAGAAGCCTGATTTCCGGGGGAATTTTGGGGTGCTGGCGAAACACTTCATCGATAATGGGCAGATACATTCTTGACCGCTCGATGGCTCTCAGGGTGTATTCCCTGCCGCGGGTCAGGTAGAGGAAAAGAAATTGACGAACCTCCGGGTGACGGCAGATGGAAAGATCGTTGATGGCTTCGAAGAAGTTTTTACCCTTGAGAGTAGGGAGACCCTGGATGTCGGTATGAATGTTGAAAGCCGGGTTCTTGGCATCGGCAGGCTGTATGTTGCCATCCCAAAGAAGGTCAGTTAATGTCCATGAGTAAGAAGTGGTCGGCAGGGCAACTATAAAAGACAGGGCCAAAATTATAAGGGTGAGAATAAATGTGCCCGGATAATGTTTTGTTCTGCGGCTCATGGTTTCGTTCTCTTGAAGTGGTATCAGAATGCTAAGTGAATGATGCCAGAGAGTACATTGAAACGGGATGAATTTCAAGTACTTTTTTCTGGATCTCCAGATAAGTCTTATTCGTTTCCTGTCCCCCCTCGCCTCGAAGGGATGGATGCAGTCCGCCTCCTGCCAAAAGAGAAATGGGTCAGGGTTTCTTCTTTGATTATCGTCCGCTATGAAGGGAATCCGATGAGATTTTTATGATAATGATCAGTAGCTCCTCTACGGGAGCCGATGGGACAATACGGGATTTTATTCCCTTCTAACGCAGCTCAACGGAGAAATCATCATGTTCCTATCCGTCAACACTACGGGAAAGGACCTGCAAGACAACTTTATTCAGTCTGAGGTTGTAAATCTGGAAATGCCATTGCACATTTGGCAAGGAGCCGGGTTATTCGCCTTTATCCTGGAGAGCGGAGGAACGATAAATGGTTCTTTTGCCTGATGTTGAAATGGTCCTGTTGTTCATGATGGTTTTGATGTCCGGGGGGCCGAAGAGGAAGCACATGCCTATCGAAGGATCTAAAACGAAATTGCGGGAGCTGGAATTATGGGAGAATGGGCGGGTAGCGGTATCTGTGCCGGTTAAAACCCGTCGGGGGTTTTTCTCAGGACATGGTTGCAGGGTGTATGCAGTCTGGGGAATCGTTGGAGGGATTATTGACGGCTGCCGTTACTTTTACGGCCTCCATCTCCTCGGCAGGGTAGGGTTTCAACAGGGATATGAGCATTTCCTCGTCCGTTTCCCCGGCTTTTAGCCAGGTTTCGTAGGCGGAAGGGGGGAGAATCACGGGCATACGGTTATGGATCGACGCCATGATCTTGTTGGGACCGGTGGTGATGATGGTGCTGGTCAGGACCTCGCCTCCTCCCGCGCCGCGCCACAGATCCCAGAGCCCGGCAAAGGCAAAGGGATTCCCAGATCTCATTTTAATATAGTAGGGAATCTTGTGTTTCAGACCGGGAAGAGTCTGCCATTCGTAAAATCCGCTGACCGGGATGAGGCATCTCTGCCTGCGGAAAGGTTTTTTGAAGGAGGCCTTATCCCGGATGGTTTCCGAGCGGGCGTTGATCATCCGGTTTCCCAGGGACGGGTCCCTGGCCCAGGAGGGAATGAGGCCCCAGCGGGTCAGGGTTGCCCGCAGGCTGCCGTCATGCAGTATGGTCAGAATGTTCTGCTGGGGGGCGATGTTGTAGCGCGGCTCCGGCCAGATCTCAATCTTGAGACCCGGCAGCAGAGCCATGAAATCCTCACTGGTAGCTGCCAGAGCAAATCGCCCGCACATGCGTCACACCTTCTGAAGCTTTTTCTCCCGGATCTCCTTGATGACCTTTTCCTGCACGTCCTTGTTCAGGGGAACGTATTTGCAGAATTCCATGGAATAGTTGGCACGTCCGCTGGAGATGTTTCTCAGCTGGGTTGCATAACCGAACATTTCCATGAGGGGCACGAAACCGTTGACTTTCTGAGCCCCCTTGCGAAAACGGCGCATGGACTCGACCCGTCCTCTTCTGCGGTTCAAATCACCTATGACATCACCAATATGGTCATCGGGAGTGTTGATCTCAATTTCCATGAGAGGCTCGAGGAGTATGGGGGCGGCCTTCTTAAAGGCATCTTTGAAGGCGATGGATCCGCAGGTGCGGAAGGCCATATCCGATGAGTCTACCTCGTGGTAGCTGCCGTCGAGAAGAACGACCCGGACATCCACGATGGGAAATCCGGCCAGTATTCCCTCCACCAGAGCCGCGTCGATTCCCTTCTTGACAGACGGGATGAATTCCTGGGGAATGACCCCGCCCTTGATGTGATCCACGAACTCGAAGCCCTTGCCTTCGTTCGGCTCGATTCGAATGACACAATGGGCATACTGACCCTTGCCGCCGGTCTGCTTGGCGTATTTGGTATCCGCATTGCCCTCGGTTGTGATAGTCTCGCGGAAGGCAACGGAGGGTTTCCCCACTATGGCTTCCACTCCAAACTCGTGTTTGAGCCGGTCAATGATGATTTCCAGGTGAAGCTCTCCCATGCCCGAGATGATGGTTTCACTGGTCTCCTCGTCCACGCGAACCGTGAAGGACGGGTCCTCCATGGCCAGCTTCCTCAGGGCTATTCCCAGTTTTTCCTCTTCCTTCTTCGTGGGCGGCTGTACACGGAGGTCGATTACCGCCGGAGGAATGTATATGGTTTCCAGGAGCAGGGGGTTGTTCCCATCGCACAGGGTGTCGCCGGTCTTGGTGTATTTCATGCCGATCAGGGCTACGATGTCGCCGGGACCCGCCGATGTGATCTCCTCGCGCTCCTTGGCGTGGATGCGCAGGATCCGGCCGATCCTTTCGTACTCATTTTTATTAGAGTTGTAGACCTGCATGCCGCTCTTAAGCTCACCCGAGTAGATCCGTATGAAGGTTTGCTGGCCTACATAGGGGTCATGTATCAGTTTGAAAGCCAGGCAGCAGAAAGGATCGTGGGCCGAGGGGTGGCGCGTATGGGTCTTTTCAGGTTGCTCTATGTCCATGCCCACAACGGATCCAATGTCGATGGGTGAGGGCAGATAATCCACTACGGCATCCAGGACTAACTGCACCCCCTTGTTCTTATAGGCGGCGCCGCAAAAGACGGGAGTTATCAGCAGTTTCAGCGTGGCATCCCGGGCTGCTTTCTTGATGAGCTCGGCGGGGACTTCCTTCTCGTTCAGGAAGAGCTCCATGATCTCTTCATTAAAATCCGCCAGTTTCTCCACCAGGTGAAGACGGGCTTTTTCACACTGTTCCTTGTATTCCTCAGGGACATCCGATACTATTCTCTCGAATTCCTTGAAGGTAACCGCCTTTCTCTCAACGATATCAATACATCCGAGGAAATCCTCCTCGGCACCCATGGGAACCTGGAAGGGAATGGGATTGGCGTCCAGATCCTTGTCCATCTGGGCCACGCATTCGTTGAAATCCGCGCCGATGCGGTCCATCTTGTTGATGAAAGCCACACGGGGCACCTTGTAGCGGTCGGCCTGATTCCAGACCGTTTCGCTCTGAGGCTCCACGCCGGCTACGGCGCAGAAAAGGGCGATCATGCCGTCAATGACCCTGAGGGAACGTTCCACCTCAACAGTAAAATCAACGTGTCCCGGCGTGTCGATGATGTTGACGTTGTGACCCTTCCACTGGCAGGAAATGGCGGCAGAGGCTATGGTGATCCCCCTCTCCTGCTCCTGCTTCATGAAGTCCATGGTGGCCTGACCGTCATGAACCTCTCCGAGTTTTCTCGTGGTCCCAGTAAAATAGAGAATACGTTCGGTAACAGTGGTTTTGCCAGCGTCTATATGAGCCGCAATACCGATGTTTCTGACTTTCTGCAAAGGCATAATTGTTCTCCCTTTTTATTATAGTAATATTTCATACTCCGGGGGGCAAACGAATCCCGTTTTTTCCATGAAGCCCCCGGATCACGAAGGTTTTCTATGCTATGGGTTCCCTGAGGAAATTTTCAACGATCAGCAATTTCCCTTCTATAAATTAACATTGTATAAGGAATTTATCACATTTTCATGAGAAAACGGGCGATGCCCGTTCTGTGAAACCTCATTTTGCCGGGGTACACAGGCCTGTTTCTGTTAAGGCCCTCTGTGTGGTTACTGGGAAGGGATACTTCCAGCGCTACCAAATCACCTGCAATAAAGTGGGCATCTCCTCCGAAAAGAAGGGTTCTGTCAATAAAAAAAACAGTTTTTTGATGTTTTTCGGGGTTTTACAGATGTTAGACATCACCATTATTTTTTCTGTAGAATTTCAATCAGTTCCAGTTGGGATTTGGCCTGTAAAGCAAAGGCGGAATTGGGGTAATCCTCCTGAAGGGATTTGAAGATTTCCACGGCTTTATCGTCATACCCCATCTTTTGATAGCATATGCCCATCTGAAAATAAGCCTCCACGCCCTCTTCCGTATGACTGAATTCCTCGTAGAGAGAGGTGTAGGTTTTCAGGGCCTTGATGTAATCGTAGCGGTCAAAATGGATGCGGGCTATCTTAAGGAAGGCCTCCTTGCGATGTATGCCGTGAATGTATACCTCCAAATATTCATTCAGCTCCCGCAGGGCTTGTTTCATCAGCCCCATCCGGGCAAACTGCATACCGTTTTCAAACTTGATATCATCGGCTTCTTTTTTTAGGTCTAAAGACTCCTTCCTAGGGTCTAAAGGCTTCTTGTCCTCCTGGGCCGGTGCCGCTTGATGGGACATAATCAGGATGATACTGATAAAAAAAAGGATTGCCGCTTTCCTCATGATTTTGCCTTGATTATCTCTTACTGGTCTGGATCAGCTAAGTAGTATTTCCTGATCTATGATGATTATCGGCATAAACCCCGATTTTACTCAAGCAAAATTTTAATGAATTTGTCCCCGGAAGGGCAGATGGGTATCAGAAGCGATGGAATATTTTAGTAGACATATTGTCCAGGCTATATTATTTTATTAAGGAATTGGGGGGTTGGGGAGGAATTTTTTGGATTATTTCCACGTCATGTGTACATTGAATACATGAGCGGGAAAGAGAGGCCTTTAGAGGGATGTATGCTTTGTGAAAAATGCAAACAGAGAGATGCAACGGTGCATCTGACGGAGATCATCAAAAACATCAAGTCCGAGGTGCATCTTTGTGAAATTTG
>CALCJG010000219.1 GCA_937967705.1 uncultured Spirochaetia bacterium | reverse complement strand
GCACCCCTTTCAATACATTTTCTCAGTTCCTATCAGGTAAGCCCCGATGTTGTTGTACTCCACCGCGTGGAATTCCTTCCTCTGCAGGCTCTTGAGATAGACCCCCTTGCTGACGGAGACCTCGGCGATCTGCAGCTTCTTGACGTAATAGCTGTTGGGGAGATGTTTCGCCATCAGGGTCTCCCAGTTGAGATAAGACCCGTCGCTGAAGTAGAACCGCATGAAGCTGTGGTTGGGGGCGTAGACCGGGATCATGGGAATCTTCATCGACTCGGCGATGGCGGTGTAGAGGGCGCAGTAGTTGTCGCAGTCGATGGCGCGGCTATCCAGGCCCTTGCAGAGGAGAAAGTTGTTTTTGAAGACGAACCCCTCCTCCTTCAGAAGGAGATGGATCTGTCCCAGGAGCTTCAGGGCCTCCTCGGAGGTGTAGTTTTCTTTTACGGTCAGCCGGGTCCTGGCCTTCTCTATGAGGGCGTTGAGGCGGTCCGTATGGCCTTTGGCCGCGCCGAAGGGTTTTTCCATGTCCAGGAAGTCATGGGCGATGGTGACGACGGGAGCGGACTCCGCGGCCGGGACAAAACCCGTAGAAAACGCGGGCAGAAGAAAGAAGAGAAAGACCGCGAGACGCGGCAGAAACCGCCGCCATATATGCCTCCTCCCGTTGATCGATTCCATGACATCACCCCCGCCCCGTTTTCTTTTGACAGATCCCCTGCAGCGGGATCACTCTCCTTATCGGCCAGGGGAGCGAGGAAATCAAGCCGTAAATCCCTTCAGTCCTCCTCAGCCGGGTAGGCCCGGGAGAGGATTTCCGACAGATCCTCCTCCCGGTTCAGGAGACCCCGCTCGCCGTTTCGGAAACGGTCGCAGAAGAACTCCCGGCACCCCCGGGGACGGTCGGCATAATGACCGCACATCCCCGAGCCTTCCAGCCAGGGGCAGGCCCGCAGAACCTCCCCTCCGGGAAACACGAGATCCACCTGCTCGCCGGTCAGGGGAAAGCGGGGGCAGCAGAGCAGGAGTTTTTCCTCGAAGGGACAGGTTTCGCAGAGATTCATCATCCTCACCGGTACGGGTTTTCCTCTGCCACGATAGCCCCCGTTCCCGTCAACGCAAGGTTTTTTTCATCAAGGGGATTAACAGTATCCTCCCCATCACCCCCTGTAAGAAATGAGGGCCGCACGAAAAACCGGTTTTTTGATTGAATTTCTTTTAGAGGCGTGAAGGAATAGGCGGAGATGTCTTGCCGCCGGTTTACCGGCATGCTTTTCGGAAAGCCCCGACAATCCAAAACTGAGAACGAGGAAAAGACCTATGGACACTTTGACACTCCTGGCCCTGATACCTGCCGCCGTGGCCGCCGCCTTCCTGCTGCACTGGCTGACCTTGCGGCCCCTGAAAACCGCCGAGGAGCGCCTCCCCAGCTGCCGGGGCGCCTATCTGGGGCTCTCCCTGCAGCTGGTCATGCTGGCCTGGTATCTGGCCGGCAGCCGCCCCGGTTCCGTGAGCATTCTGATCGCCCTGGGGGTGAGTTTCTCCTTTCTGGGGGATTTCTTCAACCTGCAGTTCCCCTCGGTAAAGAAGGCGCTGGGGGAACCGGTCTTCTACGGCATACTAAGCTTCATACCCGCCCAGGTCTGCTACATATCCGCCTATCTGACCCTTCTGCCCTGGGGGGAGTACACCGCCGCCGGCTGGTTCTATCCCCTGCTGCTGGCCTTCCTCATCGTACCCGCAGTTGTTTTCCGGCTCCGGGTTTACAATCCCCAGCGTCCCCGGCGCATCATGGCGGGCGCCTTCGTCTACGGCTTCTTCCTCAGCACCATGGGGGCGCTGGCTATTTCAGCGGCCTTCCTCAGGGGAGGGTACTGGTATGCCGTGGCGGGCGGCGGAGTCTTCTTCCTCCTCTCCGACGCGGTGATGGGCGAGACCACCATTTACGGGCGCCACCCGGTCTTCGAGTATCAGATTCCCTGGTTTACCTACCTGGTCGCCCAGGGTCTCATCGTCTTTGGCACGGCGGCCATGACGCTGTAAGCCCCCGGGGGCGGGCTATTTGTCCCAGCCCCCCTCCGAGCGGAGTCTCTGGACGATCTCTCTGCCCCTCTCCTTCAGGATCAGGAGGTCCACCTTGGCCACCCGGTTGAGGGGCATGGTCCCGGGCTTCAGTATCTCAACATGGCTGGGGCGCGCGTAGGCGGCGATGTCCTGGCAGGCCTCCATCACGTCCCCGGCGGTCAGGTTCTGTCCCTCCGCCGCCTCCACGAAGACCATGATGGCCTCGCTGAAGATTTCGTGCTCCACCCCCACGCAGGCGATCTGGACCGCCCTCTGGTCCAGCTTCTTCGATATATGGTTGACCACGTCGTCCGGGAAGACCTGGTAGCCCTTGGGCTTGATTACCATCTTGGCCCTCCCCGAGAAGTGCAGGCCCTCGTCGTCGTAAAAGCCCAGGTCGCCGGTGTAGCAGACCCCGTCGGTGGAGACGGGCTTGCGGGTGTTAGCCACATCCCCCAGGTACCCCAGGAAGATCTGCGGGCCGGAGAAACAGATCTCCCCTATCTCCCCTTTAGCCTTGACCGCCCCGGCGGAACCGTCCGGCTTCATCCCCTCGCGGATGGTCAGGGGCGTCAGGGGCATGTCGAATCCGATGCCCTTGACGATGTCGTCGATATCCGCATCCACGTCGGTGTAGGTGCAGAAGCCCGCCGTCTCGGTGAGCCCGAGGCCTGTTCCCATCCTAGGGGCCATTTTCCGCATCTTCTGCAGAAACTCCTTGGAAACCGCCTGTCCCCCGTAGAGCACAAAGCGCAGGGAGGAAAGATCGAAGCTCTCATAGTTGGCCAGGCGCCATTCCATATTGAAGAGGGCCGGGATCTGCCCTATGACGGTCACCTTGTGCTGCTGAATGGCCTCCAGGCTCTTTTCCGGATCGAAGATGTGCAGCAGGACCCCGGTGCCCCCGCCGAAGACCGTGGTGGCCAGCTGTTCGGTGGTGCATCCCACATGGGAGGGCGGCAGGTTGATGAGCATGCGGTCCTGATACTTCAGCTCAAAGGCGACGGCCAGCCCGATGTTCTGGATCAGGATGTTCTCGTGGCAGATGAGGGCCGGCTTGGGGGAACCGGTTGAGCCGGTGGTAAAGATGATCAGGCAGGCGTCCCGCTTGCTGACGGTCTTTCGCGCCTTTTTCACGGAACCCGTCAGGAGGCTCTTGAGGAATACCTTCTTGATGTCCTTCACGAAGGCCGTAATCCCCACGGCCCCCTCCATGATCAGGTCCGGCTCTTTCTGGAACTGCACCCAGTGCTTTACGTAGGGAGCGGTCTTCATCACCTCGGCGATCATGGGCCGGAAATCCGCCACCGGGGTCTTCCCCAGAAAGAAATAGATCTTGGGCTTGATGCGCTCCAGGCAGTAGCTGATCTCCGCTGTCTTGAGCCGGAGGTCCAGCGGGGCCGCAATCACCCCGATGCGGCAGCAGGCATAGAGAAGATAGACATGTTCCTTCAATAGAGGCAGGGATGTGGCCACCACGTCCCCTCGTTTGAGCCCCAGGGAGAGGAGCTTGGCCGCGAAGGCGGAAACCGATCTCTCAAAGGTCTTCCAGTTCACCTTCTCCCCGGTGTTGTGCTCGATCAGGGCGATATCCCCCGGCCGCTGCCGGGCATAGAGGGACACGTAATCCGCCATGTTGGGCAGGAGTTCCTCGTACATCTTCCGGCAGAGTCTGTTCTTTTCCTCGTTCATCATCACACCCCTTATTTTTAATGTACCGTACCAACAAAGACCACAGGCGTAATATAAAGCCAAAGCGGTTCCCTGTCATCCGGGATCATGAAATTTGAGTGACGCCCGTTCCAGAATTATGATTTCGGAGATGTTTACGCGGGGGGAATCACTCCTCTTCCCCGGGATCGGGCAAACCCGGGGTCTTCTGCCGGTACTGCACGGGGGAAGCCTCCTGTATCTTGCAGAACCAGTTATAGAAGGAGGACATCGTATTGAAACCCACCGCGTAGGCTATGGATGAGATGGTCCTTTCCGGTTCCTCCCGGAGAAGTTGCCCGGCCTCCCGCACCCGGTATTCGTTGATGTAGGTGTTGAAGTTTTTCGCCAGGCGCTCGTTCAGTATCTGGGAAAGCTGATGCGGGGCTATGGCCAGTTCATCGGCGAGCCTCTTGAGGCTCAGATCCTCGTCGCAGAAGATCTTCTCCCGGGTCATGAGGTCATCCAGCCTCCCGATGATCTCCTCCACGTCCAGGCCGGTTATTCTGGAGCGGGCATACCGTATCCTGCGGGCATCCCTCTGGGACTGGCTGAAATAGTTTACGTAGCGGCGCCCCATGAGGAAGATGAGGTAGACCATGACGGTCACCATGAGGGATATGGCGGTGATGAGGCGGTCGTAGAAGGACCGGTCCAGGGAGAGGAGATGATAGAAGAGAAAACCGGCAAAGTACATGATGACCACGAAATAATTGAGGGCGATGATGGCCAGGGAGAGATAGGTGCTCCGGTTGAGGCGGAGGCCCCGTTTTTCCAGCACCACCCGGCTGCTCCTCCAGAAGAGGACGATATAGGCCACCACCGCCGCCAAGATGAGGAGGATCATGACGGAATAGGCCGATATGGCGGAATTGCCGCTGCCCAGTCCGATGGGGTTCTCCAGGAAGGCCCGCTTTTCCGCGGCGCTCTTGACATAGAAGGGGATCAGCATCAGGGCGATGAGCAGCGAGGGAATAAAATGCAGGCCGTCCCGTGCCCGGAAGACAAAACCGTCCCTGGTGAGAAAACGGGAAAAGAAGTAGAGCATGGGGCCGGAAGCGTAGAGGAACGGCACATGAACCAGCCCCAGGTTAGGGTGCTTCAGGAGAACCCCCTGAACCATCAGCCCGTGATAGAACTGCCATGCAGCAACCGTGAGGAGGAAGAAGACGAGTATGTAGTGACCGGCGCTCCGATTGCGGTCCACCGCATAGCCGGTCGCCAGGATGACCGCCAGGGCCGCCCCGAGATGGATGAAGAATATGACCACTGACTCAATCATCGTACCCTGGCAGAGAGGAGATGCTGAAAGGATAGAGGAGTTCGCGGTTCCGTCAAGGATTTTACAGGGTTTTGTCGCAGATCATGTAGACCCCGTCGTGCTCTCCCATCCAGCGGGGGAAGACCCGGTCCCGCCGAAATCCGGCCCCGGAGAAGAGGCGGAGGGACGAGGGGGAGACGGCATGGGCGGCGTATCGCACAAAGGGAGTCGTTTCGAGGAGATGCCGGAGAAGGCGGGAACCCCCGCCCCGTCCCCGCAGGTCGGGCATCAGGGCGATGTTAACGACGTAGAGCGTATCCCCCCTGCCCCATTCCTCATCGAAGGAGAGATAATCCAGCTCTTCCAGGGGAAGGGCATGGAGAAAACCCTGTATGACCTCCCGCTCCTTAAGGATCAGGAACCGGGATCCCTCCCGGCTGAGATCATGCTGGAAATCTTCGGCGGAATAGCGGAGATCCGGGGGGAAGGAACTCTCTTCAATCACCAGAATCCGCTCCCGGACACGCTCCCAGTCTTCGGCCCGCAGGATCTCTATCTCCCGCTCTTCTCTCTCGATTGTACTGTCCGTCAGCCCGGCGGCAGTGAACGAAGTTCCCATTCCTGTTTTTCCCCTGCTATGGCATTACGACTTCGGATAAGAGGGAAAGGCGCCGCCCCTGTCAACGACAATATTTCCCCCCGCGGCAAATCGGCGCCCAAAACTCAACGGGTCCGGACGAAGACCAGCACTGTCAGGTCGTCCCGGACCTCCTCTTTTTCCAGGAACGCTTCATAGTCCCGCATCACCTGCCCCAGTATCTCCCGGGCCCCCTGCCCCGAAGCCCTCTTCAGGGAATCCCGAAGGCGCTCAGTCCCGTAGAGTTCTCCCCGGGGATTGGCCCCCTCGGTCAGGCCGTCGGTATACATCAGGAGAACATCACCCAGCCCCACCTGGAAGGAATAACTGCGAAACTGGAAGGGGAAATCCAGAATACCCAGAAACGTACCCCGCAGGGTCCCGTCCGGCATATCCACCTCGCGGACCTCCCCCGTTGCGGCCTCTCTCAACAGCAGGTCCGGATGTCCGGCGTTGGCATACTCCACCCTGTCATCGGCTATACGGAGCAGTATCCCCGTAAGGTAATTGCCCACCTGCCCCAGTTCCCGCTTGATCCGGTCATTGAGCTGGTTCATGATCCCCCCGAGGTCCTGACCGTAACCGCCGCTGAAGGTCCGGAAGATCAGGGACTTGGCCAGAATGGTGATGAGGCCCGAGGCTATCCCGTGGCCGGAGACGTCAAAGAGCCCTGCCCCGCTGATTTGGTTTTCCCGGACATAGAAATCGAAGAGATCCCCCGAGACTCCTGCCGCGGGCTGGAAATGATAGGCGATGTCCCAGTCCTCCGTCTGGGGGGCCCGGGCCGGAAAGAGGTCCCTCTGAACGTTGATGGCCATGTTCATGTCCCGCTCGGCGATTCTGTGGGCGTGCTCCAGCTTGCGGTTGGCCTGGGCCAGGTTCTCGTAGAGGGCCTGGAGCCGCCGGGTTGGCCGAAGGTCGAAACCCACGATGACCACCCCCAGGGGCTCCCCCACCCTGTCGGCAATCGTGGCACCCGAGAGACTGACGGGAACGGGCTCCCCCTCTCTGGTTACGAGATCGATCTCAAAGTTCTCCGTAGGGGTCATGGTCCTGCTCATGCGCTGAAAAAGGTCCCGCATAACCCCCTGGTTTCCGCCCAGTATTTCGACGGGCCTGCCCGTCAGCTCCTCTTCCCTGTACCCCAGGGTCTCCAGGGTCTGGGAGTTGATCTTCAGCATCCTTCCGTCATGGTCCGTCAGAATGATGGAGTCCTTGATCCGGGCCATGATCGATTCCGCAGCGATGGAGGAATTGAGGTTCATCATTTTGAGCCTCAGGATGAGATAGGCCACCATGAAAAACCAGAAGAAGCCGAAACAGTATCCCATGGAAGGGACCAGCCGTATCTCCATGACCGGGAAGATGGAGTTTATGACCGCCGCCGGTATCAGGGTCAGGAAGACTCCGTAACCGTAGATTCTCCCGTAAATCCTCTCCCTTTTCAGGGGCCTGCGGGCCGCCCAGCGTATGGTCATCAGGCCGCTCAGGGAGGAATACCCCGCATAGTAGAGCCCGAAGACCGCGGACTGGACGGTGTTGTACTGCACCTCGTACCAACCGTCCGGCAGCCGGATGAAATCATGAGCGATCAGGGGATAGGAGGAAAAGACCAGGAGCGTAAAGACCGCTCCGGGGAGATAGAGGGGGATGTAAAACCAGCGCCTCTCCAGGAGCCGCCCCCTTCCCGAGAGATGAAGGGAGAAATGGACCATAAAACCCGCGAAATTGCACCAGCCCAGCGCCGAGAGCCGGTACCAGAAGAGTAGCGTCTCCTTGTCCGGGGCGGCGATGACGAAGGCGTAGGCAAAGGCCCACAGGGCAAAGGTTAAACAGATCCCCAGAAAGGTCCGGTTGAGAGCCTCGCCGGGTTCCTTAACATAGACGAAGAAGCCCATATAGAGCATATTCAGGGCCAGGAAGAGGGATATCAGGGAATAGGGATTCATGGTTCACAGTTCACAGGTTTTAGAATAACAATCATCCCACCCCGCCGGGAAAAAACAATTATTAATGCGAGCCCCGGGAAAAAAATTATTGCCTCATTTATTTGATTTATCAATATTTGACTTATCAAATACATAAGGGGCAACACCATGAACGACCGGCTTCTTTTCCTGATCTCCCGGGCCAGCGCCGCCCTCAAGGGCTATCTCAAATCGGAGTTCTCCCGGGCCGGGGTGCGGATAAGCCCGGCCCAGATGGGCATACTCTTCTCCCTGGCCTCACAGGACGGCCTATCCATGAACGATCTCAGCGGCATCGTCGCGGTGGACAATGCCGCCATCACCCGGCATATCGACGCCCTGGAAAAGGCCCAGATGGTAAAGCGGGAACAGGGTAGCGCCGACCGGCGCAAATACCTGATCCGGATCACCCGCAGGGGCCTGCAGGAGGCGGACAAATCGCGCAGGGTGGCCCGAATGACCAACGAAAAGATCAAGGAAGGCTTCACGGAGGAGGAGATCGAGGTCTTCAAACGCGTTCTCTCATCCTTTCTGGATAAGTTTACGGTCTGAAACGGACCATAATCGAGGAGGTACCCCATGAGTAAAGCCTTAACCCTGTACCGGCGTCTGTCAGGATGGCCTGCCGGTAAATACCTGTTTTCCAGGGCCGTGTGTCTGGCGGCCCCCTATTTCCGCACCATCCGACCCCGCTTCCGGGAGTTGAAACCCGGCTATTGCGAGATCAGCCTGAAAAAGCGGCGAGGCGTTCACAACCATCTCAAGAGCGTCCATGCCATCGCCATG
>CALCJG010000218.1 GCA_937967705.1 uncultured Spirochaetia bacterium | reverse complement strand
AGATAGGTCTTCGACTGCCGCGCCATATCCAGGACGAGCCGACCGCTGCCCAGCCCCGCCTTCACGGTAACCGCAGGCGTGTAGTTGTTCACCCCGTCGAAAAGCCGATCGCGAACGGCTTCATACCTCTGCTCCGGCTCGATAAAGAATCTCGCCTGCCGGTCAAACTCTAAAAACTTCCTCACTTCCTCAAGCCTGTTCATATAACCATCCTTTCCAAACGGGCTCGATGGCAGCTCCGTTGACTTTTTCCCCCGAATTGGATATAATTTTTGTATTGACACCGCTTATTTGCAATTAAAAAATCTGCCTTTGCCCTGCGAGGACTGAAATAATTACGGGAATATCATGAACATACTGAACGAAGCCAAAAAAGGCATTATCACCCCGGACATGAAACACGTGGCCTCCCGGGAGGGACTCTCCCCGGAAGAGATTCTCAAAGGTGTTGCGGGGGGTGATGTGGTCCTCTTTCGCAACCTGTTGAGATCCATCGACGCCGTAGGGGTGGGCAGGGGTCTGCGCACCAAGGTGAACGCCAACATCGGTTCCTCCCCCGACCTCTTCAACGTCGAGATCGAGCTGGCCAAACTGCGCACCGCCGTCGAGGCAGGGGCGGACGCCGTGATGGACCTGAGCACCGGGGGAGACATCCCCGTGTTTCTCAAGCGCATCCTGGAGGAGTCTCCCGTGCCCGTGGGCACCGTTCCCCTCTACGAGGTGGCGGTTCACATGCGGGAAGCCAGCAAGTCCATCATGGAAATGACCATCGGCGATTTTCTCGCGGTGATAAAACGCCAGGCCGAGGACGGCGTCGACTTCATGACCATACATTCCGGCGTTACCCGCGACTCACTGGAGTCCCTCCGATCCCAGAAGCGCATTATCGGCATCACCAGCCGCGGCGGCTCCATTCTGGCCGAGTGGATCTCCCGCAACAAAAAGGAGAATCCCCTCTACGAACACTACGACGAGGTTCTGGACATCCTGGCGGAATATAACGTGGCCATCAGTCTGGGGGACGGGTTGCGCCCAGGCTGCCTGCACGACGCCAGCGACCGCGGACAGGTGCACGAGATGATTCTCCTGGGCCGGCTGGCCCGGCGCGCGAGGGAACGGGGCGTACTGGCCATCATAGAGGGGCCGGGACACGTCCCCCTGGACATGATCGCAGACAGCATGCGTCTGGAAAAGACCCTCTGCGACAACGCTCCCTACTACGTACTCGGCCCTCTGGTAACGGACATAGCCCCCGGATACGATCACATCACCTCCGCGATTGGCGGAGCCATTGCCGCCGCGAGCGGTGCGGATTTTCTCTGTCACGTGACACCGGCGGAACATCTGCGCCTCCCCACGGTGGAGGACGTCCGCGAGGGGGTCATAGCCTCCCGCATCGCCGCTCACGCCGGAGATCTGGTCAAGCGCAGGGAACGGACCATCGAATGGGACAACCGCATGTCCGAGGCGCGCAAAAAACGCGACTGGGAAGCGATGTACGGCCTGGCTCTGGACAGCACAAAGGCCCGGCGGTACCGGGATGAAATACCCTCGGATACGGACCAGTGCTCCATGTGCGGGGAATTCTGCGCCATGAAGAGAAAAACCGGCGACGACTGATTGCCCGCTCGGGCGAAATCACCCGGAGGAAAAAATAGTGATTTCCCGCGCAAATCCGAATTGACTTTTGTACCAGAATACCCTTTTGTGATGTATTGCCGTAAAACACCGCTAGTTAGCTCATTTAAGCTCCGTAAATACTTTTTTCGACATGGGACAGGAGGCAATGATGTCTTCGGAAGAAATACAGGACGTACAGTACGATTCGTGGAAAGAGGAACGGGACCTGGTCCTGGAATACAACCAGATCAAGCTGGATGATGTCAACGTCGTCAACATCCTGGGGGTGGGCATTGACAACCTGACACGGGCCCAGGCGGTGGTCAGGGTCATGAAGATGATCGAGGGCGGGGGCGTCCATCACATAATCCCCTACAATCCCTACAAGATCATGCGCGTGACCGCCAACACCGACCTCTCCCTCATCTCCAGCAAGGCGGATTTGCATCTGGCCAGCGGAGGAGGCATCAGCTGGGCCGCACGGATGCTGAAGACCCCCCTCAAGGACCGCGTCCCTCTCCTGAGCTTCATGATGGATCTCATCCGGATATCGGAGATCAAGGACTACACCATCTTCCTGGTAGGCGCCAAACCGGAAATCGTGGAGCGGGCGTTTTTCAACATCAAGAAGTCCTTTCCTAACGTACGGATCGTGGGACGGCACGGAGGATATTTCAATCCCGAGCGGGAGCTTTCCGTAGTCGAGGCCATTCGCAAGTCCGAGGCCAAGATCATCTTCGTGGGACTGGGATTTCCCAAGGAGGAGCGCTGGATCTACAAGGTCAAGAACGAGTTCAGCAACACCGTTTTCGTCAGCGTGGGCGGCAGCATCGACGTGATATCCGGGGAGATCAAGAAGGCCCCGGCCTATTTTATGGACAGGGGACTGGACTGGTTCTACCGCATCATCACAAAGCCGTGGCGAATAGGACGCCTCCTGCGCGTGGTGCTCTACTGTCTGAAGGTCGTTTTCAAGAGACTCTTCTCCAAGTAAATCAAAAACCCGCCTGCGCGGGTTTTTTCGCGCTTCCCTCAGCGCTCGGGCTTGTTCTTAAGACCCCGGGCGTCCCGGGCCTTCTGCAGCTCCGTGTTGCTGACACAGCAGCGGCCGAGGGTAAAGCGGCCGATCTCGGCCTCGCTGTGGCAGGTGCGGCAGTAAGCGATCATGCGGTTGTCCGCTGTCGGCCCCTTGATCTCCACGTACCTTGACCCGCAGTTGAGGCAGAAAATGACGGATACGAAGTTGCTCATATCAATGAGATAACCGAGGAATCGGAGTAAGTCAACCGTTTAATCGATTTTTATGGCGATGATGGTGATATCCTCTTTCATCTCGATACCGCCGGTAAAATCGTCCGCCAGACCGATGAGGGAACTGACGATGTACTCCGGGGACTGGCAGTTCTTTCCCAGAAACTCCATCACCCGGCGCAGCCCCAGCTGATTGCCGTTGCGGTTCTTGATGTTCACCAGGCCGTCGGTAATGATGACGAAATAATCCCCGGACCTCAGCTCCAGGCGCACCTTCTGCGGCGGAATATGGTTTTCCCCCAGCTGTTTGCTGCCCAGTTTAAGGTAGCGGGTGATGCGGTTGCGCAGAAGGAGCGGGTAGGCGTGTCCCGCGTTTACGAAGGTGAGGCTGTTATCCTCGTAGCAGAGCACACCGTAGAAAAGCGAGGCGGCCTTGGCGGAATCCAGGTTGAGACGGATGATATCGTTGACGAGGCGGTGCATGTTCATGGGGTTCTGACCCATCACCAGGGAGAGGGCCTTTACTGCGCCGCTGACGATGGAGGCCTGCAGCGCCCCGGGAATTCCCTTGGTGTGAATATCCCCCAGGGCCAGGCCTATGGAGTTGATGTCATCGTAATAGAAGACATCGTAGAACTCCCCGCCCACCTCCCGCGCGGAGATGGAGCGGGCGGCGATCTGCACGTTCTTCTTCATCACCTTGAGGGTGGGAAGCAGCGACTGCTGAATGGAGTGCGCCGCGGCGATCTCGTTCTTGATCCGCTCCTCCTCGATGGCGTTCTGGAAGAAGATGGCGTTCTGAACCGCAAGCACCGCCTGATTGGCGAAGGCCTTGAAGAGCGTCACGTCCTCTTCGTCGAAGGCCTGCTTGCGCAGGGGATTTATGGCCTGAATGACCCCCAGCAGCTTCCCCTTGAAGAGCAGCGGGGCGCAGAGTATGGCGCGGGTGGTAAAGCCCGTCTTTTTGTCGAAATTGGGGTCGAAGCGAGGGTCGGTATAGACATCGTTGATGAAGACCGCCCGGCGGTTTTCCGCCACCCAGCCGGCAATCCCCTGCCCTATGCTCACCCGGTAGCGCTCCTGCAGCTCATGGCCCGCCTCCCCCAGGGCCACCTTGAAGACCAGATCCCGGCTCTTCTCCTCGTACAGCAGAAGGGTGCTGGCCTCCGCCTCCATGATATCCTTGATGATCTCCATGATGAGGGTAAGCAGGCGGGCGATGTCCAGAGTGGAGTTGATGATCCCGTTGATCTCCACCAGCTTAGTGAGATTGTGCAGCTGCCGCTCCAGGTATTCCACGTTATATTTTTTAAGGTCCTGTCCTTCCATGTCCCCCTTTCCGCCCATCACCCCAGCAAATGATCACAAAAAAGGTACATTATGCACGGAAGGGCAAGAAAGTCAAACATTTCCGGGTTCAAAGCGGGTCTACTACCCCCTCACTCCTAAACACTCCCGCCATTTTGTTGTATGAACAAGCCCTCCAGGCCGTACCGTTACCCTCTTCCATCCCTAATCAGAGGAAATAAAAACTTAAAAAAATTCGTCCCGTCATCCGGAAGGGGTCGACAAAATATAAAAAAAATAGTTGACATTCCTCGTAAACTTATTAAATTTATTTGTTAAGTGGAACTTCGTTGGAAATTCGTCCAGCTTATTGGGGCTTTTCTTTAAAGCCCCAAAGGATAAAAGACCGACAAACAGTACAATATGCGATATTTAAGAACGAAAAACAGAGAGTCCTTAAAAACCGTACCCCGTTACCTATGAAAAAAGCTTAGGACTGTCTTAAGTGGCACCCTAAGTTTTTTTATAGCCGTAAAAGTTTGTAAATTACCGCTGTAAGCGGTTACAAAATTTTAGGAGGATTTTTTATGAAGAAACTTCTCGTCATTTTAGGGGTTTGCCTGCTGGCCTTCGCCTTTGCCGGTGCTGACCTCTTCGCGGCACAGGGACACGGCCTCAATCCCTACCGGACCCCTGAGTTTGTGCGCAACCCTGCTCAGATGGCCAACACCGTGGATCCCCTCGCCATTGCCGTCTACAATCCTGCCGGTTTTACCAAACTCCAGGATGGCTTCTATGTAGGTCTGGGAAACATCTATATCCTCAAAGAGAATGAGTATGTTACCAGCTCTAAAACCTACAAACAGGAAGAGCCCAGCCCTCTAGTTCCTACAGCTGCTTTTGCTTGGAAGGCTGGAAAGGCTGTTCTTTTTGCTAACTTGGAAGTCATTGACGGTGGGGGAAAACTCGAATACAAAGAATTTCCTTGGATGATTACTACCCCTTTAACTGCTTATGGTGAAGGAAAACTTGAAGCGGAAAGTTCCTGGAAGCAGTTTAAGGTGGGTGTTTCTGCTGAACTCAATGAAATGATTTCTCTTACTGGTGGTGTTCGTTACATCATGGCCGAAACAAAGGCTAAAGTAACTGTTATTTCCAGTTCCAGTGCATTAGTTAGTGGCGTTCTTAAAGACGAAGAAACCAAGATGACGGGTCAGGGTGGTTTTTTTGGGATCAACCTTACCCCTGTTAAAGAAGCGACCATTAACGTAACCTATTTCACTAAAGCTTTTGTTGATGGTGAGAAAAAGGATAAGAAAGCTGGAACAAAAACCCAGAACACTGACATCGTTCCCAGCTACCTCACAGTTGGCGTAGCCTATGCTGTAATGCCCGAACTGACTGTATCTGCTGGTTTCAATTATGTTTATACAAAAGAAGAGAAACATGGTGATGCTGACAGCGACAAAAATTTTACCAATCAGAAGAACGCTCTGGAAGTTGCTCTTGGTGCCGACTACAAGGCCAACGAGATGCTGACCCTGAGCGCCGGTTGGGCTATAAAGAAAGCCGGTGGCAAGTCTGAGACCTATCAGACTTCTGGTGAAGCTGCCAACCCCGACCTCGACCTTCAGGTTTTCGGTGGTGGTGCTAAAATCACTGCCATGCCTGGCTTAAACATCAATGCCGGTATCATGAAGGCCTTCTTCAAAGAGGGTAAGAACGTTGCTGGCGACACCACCTATAAGAGAGATGCATGGCTCTTCTCCCTTGGTGTAGATTACAAGATCTAACATTCGCAAGTTACGCAATTTCAAAAAGCGGCAGGCAACTGCCGCTTTTTTATGGGGTTTGTTGGTTGGCGGGGAACCTAATTCTGAGAATTACCGTTTTTCTGACAATAAATTCTTGACGAGTGTTCGCATGCACGTTAACTTCATGTAATGATGAGAAGTATTGTGTTCTATAAAACAGAAGAGGGGCGTTGTCCTGTGGAAGAATTTCTTGATTCACTTCCCGGGAAAGCAGCTTAAAAATAGTCTGGGTTCTGGAAATACTGGAAAACCAGGGGATGCTTCCGTCGACCTACTTTAAGAAGATTACAAATACGGACATCTGGGAATGCCGAATTCAGCATGGATCTAATATTTACAGGCTTTTATGTTTTTTAGATAAAATTCTGTCATTATACTCACACACGGTTTCCTCAAAAAAAACGCAGAAAACTCCCCCTCTTGAAATAAAAGGAGCGGAAGAATACAGAAAAGATTACCAGAGGAAGACGAAAAAATGAGCGATTTAAAAAACTACATAAAAAAAAGGAAAGCGAAGGACCGGGACTTTGCCCGGGGTTACGAGGAAGGGCTTGAGAAATTTAAGATAGGTTTGATCCTGCGGCAGGAGAGGGAAAAAATCGGCTTAACCCAGGAGGAACTGGCAAAAAAATTGAAAACCACGAAGAGCGCCATTTCCAGGATTGAAAACCACTCCATCGACATTAAGCTTTCCACCCTGGTCAAGGTTGCCAGCGCCCTGGGGAAAAACCTTTCTATAAAAATTTTCTGAAACTCCCTGAGGGAAGCTGCTATAAAAACACCAATGGCATTCCAAATAATATCATTTGCAGGCTAATGATCGCAACTATAATTTAGTTGCATTTTTCTCCTTTCTTACCTATTTTACTTGATATGAGCGAACAGGACAAATTATTAAACAGGTTTTTAACAAAACCAAAGGATTTTACTTATGATGAATTAAAAACTCTGCTGGGAGGCTTTGGTTATTCTGAGCTTACCGGAGGATCAGGATCAAGGGTGGCCTTCATCAATAAGGATACTGCTCATATTATTCGATTACATAAACCCCATCCCGGCCGCATCCTTAAAAGATATCAATTGGATTTAATCCGGGAAGAATTACAGGAAAATGAGGTATTGCCATGAAAGACATTCTTCAATACAAAGACTTCATCGGTTCGGTTCATTTTAACGCCGAGGACGAGGTTTTTTACGGTAAAATCGAGGGCGTGAGCGACCTTATATCCTTTGAAGGGAACTCCGTGGAGGATTTGATCAACTCCTTCCGGGAGGCGGTTGATGATTACATTGCGATTTGCAGGAAAACCCATAAACCGTTGCATAAATCCTACCGGGGAAGCTTCAATGTCCGCATTCCTCCCGACCTGCATAAAAAAGCCGCCGAAAAAGCCCTGTCTCAGGGGATTCCCCTGAATCGTCTGGTGCAAAAAGCCATCGAAAAGGAGGTTTCCCAATAGAGGTGTAAGTCCATAAGCCTCATACCGTCATTCTTCTCCTTTTTTATGGGGGGCCGCTTTCCCCCCTTTCCTCTTGACTTTCCCTCGTAATTGTATTATTATTACCGGTAATACTCTTACTTTATGTCACAGGAAAAGCCGATGCACATCACAGTAAAAGGTCAGATAACCATTCCCCTTAAACTGCGGGAAAAATACGGCATTACCCCTGAAACAGAGATCGAGTTCCATGAGGAGAAGGACCACATCATCATAAAAATGGTCCCTTCAACCTGCCCGGAAAGCCGGTTTCAGAAGATGAGAGGTGTTGCCACTGTGGGGATGTCCACCGAGGAAATCCTCTCCCTTACCAGGGAAGATTCATGAACCCCATCCTGGTGGATTCCAGTGTCATTCTCGATGTCTTCACCAACGATCCCGTCTGGGCCGACTGGTCCCAGTCCATGCTGGGGCAGTATTCCCAGAGTCATTCGCTGGCAATCAATCCCATTATATACTGCGAAGTGTCTGTCGGCTTTCAGAGGATCGAGGAGCTGGAGGATGCCGTAAAGGCCTGCGGATTTCAGCATCTCCCCCTGCCCCGGGAGGCCCTTTTCCTCGCAGGTAAAGCATTTCTCTCTTACCGGAAAAGAGGCGGCATCAGGAACTCCCTGCTGCCGGATTTCCTGATCGGGGCGCATGCCGCCGTTGCAGGAATGGATTTACTGACTCGGGATGCGTCCCGGGTACAGAGTAATTTTCCCACAGTGAAGATCATCGCCCCGTAGTCTTTTTATAATCGAACTTCAGCATTCTGACTCCTACAGGGGGAGCGCAGGAGGCCCTTAAAAAGGAGGTTTCTCAATAGAGGTTTAAAACGCGAACCTCATTCAACAACGCATAGATACCCTCCCTCCGAAAGGGGGAAAGAAGTAGTGAGATAAATCCCCATGAATGGGCTTAAACGAATGAATCAATGGATCTCTTTCCCATAGCTCATTATTCTGTCAATAAAACCGCTTTTATCCGCACTCTCGTTGAGGAGAACAGGCTCGATGCGGAGGTCGACCTCCCTTACCAATTCATAGAGCCTTGCGCATAATTCGAGATAATCCCCCTCTATTCCGTCAACGATGATCGCGATATCGATGTCGCTGTTTACATGGTCCGTTTCTCGGGCATGGGAACCATACAGGATGACCTTTTTGACCGGCATCGTTTTTCGGACGATGTCCGCATAGAGCTTTACTTTATCAATAATTGTTTGATCCATTCGAAAAAATCCTCAGTTTGCAGTAACAGCTCTCGACAGACACTGTTCGTAAGTGTTTTCATCAATTCTTCCCTGTCCTGGGGGTAGCGTGCCTGAATGTTTAAAGGCATCAAGCGGTTAAGCAGCCTGTCCCTGCTCTCAGTCAGAAGGGGTTTTAATTGTGATTGCTCCGCCAAAAGCAGCAGATTGTGTGTATAGGGCGGCTCGCTATTTATGGTATTCCAATAATAAGCTTTGATTGATTTCTCGATGGTTTGATGACAGAAAAATCCCACGTAGAGATATCGGGAGGTATTGAGCATCGCATTTGCTGTATCCAGGTCGTAGCCGGCAATATCGAGCCAATATTTAATCTTTGTCCCTGTATCCATTTTATTTCATGTAATAATTTCTCTTACATGGAAGATTGCCTGTGAAAAAGCAATCATTTCCCTTCAATAATATATGATATTTATTATGACATGCTGATGCAAGTTTTTTATAGACCATCATCCTGGAGGAATCAACCTTCAGGACTGATAATACCCAAATCTTCTTTCATACCGGCCTTGATCAGTTTTTCATCGCAGGCAACAAAGTGTTCTATGGTATTCCCCAGCGACAGGGCTGTGCCCAGCTGCAGGGAATCCAGTGTTTTCAGCTGATGTTCATGAATGACCCTTTTTGCCTGCCACAACACCTGTTCATCAAGGGGGATGAAGGTATAATATTGACAATCGGTTTCAAACTCTTTCAGTAAAAGCGTATACTCCTTTTCATCAATGGCTTTATCTGTCCATAAACGTCGGAAGACCGAACAGGTTTCAACCTCTGTCAACGGGGAGAGAAAGACCCCATCCGCCCTATTTAATAACTCATCAACCTCATCAGATCCTTTCTCAAGGATATATCTCTTTATCAGCGCGGAAGTATCGAAGAAAAGGTTCACCGCTCCTCCCGTTCAGATAGGACGTATTCACCGGCTGTTTTATCGTTCTTGAGCCTTATTTTAACGTTTTTCCTCTTCCAGCCGGGAACGGCCTCACTGAAGGGTATGATTTTTGCAATGGGTTTTCCCTTTCGGATTATAATAAAGGAGCATCCCTTTTCCACTTTATCGAAATACTCCCTGGAATGGTTCTTTAAATCGGTAAACTTTAAATAATTCATATAAATATCCTTTTTATATCATAATAATGTCTTTTTTATGTTAAGTCAAATCAGAATTTCATAACCGATCTTAGATTGGGGATTGTGCTGTTATCCCGGATGACCGGCTGCTAAAGGATGTGCTCCCTAAAACACCTTAAAATCGGCGTTCAGGTCGGCGGCCAGCATCATCTGCATGTAGGAATACTTTTCCTTAAACTTCATGTCATAATAGTAGAACCACTTGTGCTTCAGGGAAAAGCTGAGGTAATTGGTCACGCTGAAGGCCAGTTTGTTGCCCAGCTCGCTTCGGAATCTCCCTTTGATGTCCTCTTTGTTGGTCCGGGAATAAAAGGAGTCCGCGTTTAAGGTATAGGTCATATAGGTGAGAAAGCTCTTCTTCAGGGCAAGGGTAAACTCCACACCGTAGATCTTGGGTTCCTTCTCGTCCTTGATCTTCTGCTCGTAACCGACCCCCAGCTTGCTCTCCAGGAGGTCAGTCTTGATCCGTGTACCTATAGTTTCACGCACCATCGCAGGTTTTTTATCATCTACCTTTTTAATGGCGGTTTCGTACTGCGATTTGTGATAGGGGTTCACGTAGTCAAAATAGTTCAGGTTGTATTGGAAGGTCCCCCGGAAGAGGTTTTTAGTCCAGTAATTGCGTTTAATCACGCGCCCGTCGTCTCCCGTCTCTTCCTGCTCCATCTTCACATAGTTGACATAGGGGGTCAGGATGAATTGATGATAACGGTTGTATATCGTGATGTCGATCTTGTTTTCCATTCCCCACTGCTTGTAGCTATTGGTCAGCTCGCCGGGGGGTTCGGTGATGTTCTCGTCCTGCGAAACCACCGCACGCTCCAGAAAGTTGGAGAGATAAAAATCGATGGTCCCCCGGAAGGAGCGCTCCAGATAGGCGTAATCCTCTTTAAAAAGCACCTTTTCCTTCTGCAGGTCCGCCTGTACCACCTCGGTAATGTTCTTCCATTTGTTGCTGAAGGCCACGTCCTTTTCCAGCCGGGCCTTGATCCTGTCATAGACCGACTGCGTGGAGACCACCAGATACATACGCTTCTCTTCAATATCGTACCCCTGCACCCTGCCGTTCTTTACGCCCAGGACGAGAAAGTCGTCCCCCAGGGAAAGCACGGTCTGCAGGTCCGATCCCTTGATCTTGTAGGTAAAGACCGGGTATTCGTCATTGGAGATGCCGTAGAGATCATAAAGTTTCACGCTGCCAGCGAGGCTGGTCTTGTTGACGGTGTTCTTCTCGATGACGGCTATCTCCGCATCGTAGCGGTCCCGCAAGAGTTGAGCTATGCGGGTATCATCCAGGGTCACGCCCTTTTTTTCCGCCCGGGTTATCTCCCTGTCCGTCTCCTCCCGGAATTTTTTCTTCCAGATCGTCAGTCTCGTAAGGAACTGGCGATATCCGCCGGAGCTGATCTCATGGCTTTCCAGGTCGTAATGACGGTGGCTCCGCACCACAATTCCCTCGTCCAGTTCCAGGTTGAGCAGATAGTATCCTTTCGTTTTGGGCATAAGCACCAGGGACCGCCCGTCGGCGATATCGATCCGCGTGGTATCTATGCGGTAGAGCTCTCCCCGGTTGTCCCCCCCGGCGATCACCATGTCGATTTCCCGGAAGGATTTCATCAGGGAGATGCTCTCCTCCGTGCTGGCCCCCGAAAGGAGGATCATACGGTTTACCCCCGCCTTCTTCAGCGCCTTGACGGTTTCCTGAACCGCCTGTATCATATCCTCGAGCCTTATGTGCGAAGCGCGCCTTTCGGCCACATCCACAAGTATTTTCCGGGAGGATATTCCGATAAAAGCGATCTTCTTGCTCTTGACCGTTTTAAGTATATAGGGAGCGAATACCGTTTTCTCCTTCCGCTTGATGTTGGCCGAGAGGAGGCGAGTCTTCTTGCCCCGGTTGATGAATTTCAGATTTTTGGCGCCGATGTGCAGATCCTTAGAGGAAATCAGCGTCGCGGCGCAGTCAGTGTATTCAAAATAATCCATAATGACGGACCCGAAGCTGTATTTGGACAGGGCGCCGGGATAAAAGGAGTTCCCCAGGTCCAGATAGAGATCGGCGCGGCGGTTCTTCTTCTCCCAGAGTACGCATTGCGCCAGGTTCAGCAGGGGATCCTTCTGCTCCTGATCCTGCTCAGTAGGCAGCGCCTTCCCCTCAATATTGGAGGTGATCATGATCGAGAGGCTGTCCCGGGCGATTAACCGCTCCCCGGAAAACGCCGCCACAAGAAAACCCCCGGCCATAAGCATTATGATTAATCGTTTCATGGTTCGTTATTTCTTCCCTTCCGGTTTATCCGGCTTTTTATCGGGCTCCGGCGCCTTTTTCGCATCCGGGACGGTCTTCTTCTCCTCCGGCTTCTCCTTGGGAGCCGCGGCGCCCTTTTCCTTTTCCAGCGCCTCTATCTTAGCCTTAAGGTCCCGGAGGGCAGACTCCAGTTTGCCTATCTGGGCGTTCAGGGCCGCGACGGTCTTCCCGTGTTCCGCTATTTGTCCCTGCATCTGAATATTTTGAGACTTCAGGGTGGCTATCTCCTCATCCTTCCCCTTGAGGGTCCTCTTCATCTCTTCTATGTCTTTCTGGAGGTTGAACTCCCTCTGGGCGAAATCCGTTTTCATCTTCTCCTTTTCGCCATGATGTTCCTGCTCTTTTTTCTGCATGTCCTCGTTCAGTTTTTTGATCTGGTTTCCCAGTCTTATCTCCAGGTCCTTGTTCAGGGCCGTCATCTCCCGGATCTTCTCGGAACTCTCCTTTTCCAGAATTTTATTCTTATCCATCAAATTGCCGTATTTCTGCTCCCAGAGAGAGATGTCCTTTTTATATTTATCCGTCAGGCTCTTGATGTCCTCCTCCAGCTTTTCTGCCAGGGCGGTCTTGGTCTGCAGATCGCGTTTATAGGAGAGGTTCTCCTCCCGGATGACGCTGTTTTCCCGCTCAATGAGTACCAGATTTCGCTTCATGAGGATGTTTTCGGATTCCAGGTTATCCTTGATTTCCCCGCAGCGGCTCCCGCCCGATGTCGCGCAAGCACATAGCAGGAGGAGGGAGGAAAAACCCGCGCAAATAATCCCTCTCACAATCACTTTTTCTGTTGACATAATGCCATACCACCTCTTCGATTATCCAATGGCGCATTAATCCTTAAAATACGCATCTAATCAATCAATTAATTGTTTTTACCTTGACAAATAATTTATTTTGGTTAAATTTTGATACGAAATATCGCGAAAAAAGAGAAGGAGCATAGATCCAGGTCGTATCGGCAGATTACGGCGATTTCCGGAGAGACCCAATGAGGATGCATCTTCATCCCGTCCGGGACAAACGGTTTTATCAGGTTTAAGCAGTATCACCTTCACTTGATGAACTTTTAATGAAATCCTAAACCCACGCCATTGCGGAACAGGCGCAATGCGGGGAAACTGTTTATTGGAGGATCCGCATGAAAGACGGACTGGACGCGAAAAAAGAGATGCTTCGCGAAGAACTGGAGAAACTGAAAATTGAATTCAAGGTGGAACTTCCTCAAAAGATTGCCGAGGCCCGGGCGTACGGCGACCTCAGGGAAAACGCCGAATACGACGCCGCCCGCGAGCGACAGGCCTTCGTGAAGGCCCGGATCGCACAGCTCAGCGAGCAGCTCAGCAGTCTCAACAACATGGATCTCTCCGCGGTCAAGCGCGATCGGGTGGGCTACGGCTCCAGGGTGACCGTAGTGGACGTGGAATCAGGCAACCGTCTGGAGCTCACCATCGTTTCCTCCCATGAGGTCAACCCCTCGGAGGGAAAAATCTCCCTGGCCTCCCCCATCGGCGTGGCACTGAGCAACCGGGGCGTGGGCGAGGAGACGGAGGCCAACATCCCCGCAGGGAAGAAGCGTTTTTATGTAGAAAAGCTCACCACAATATTCGGTGATGAGTTCGAGCAGGCGTATAAATCCTGAGGATGTACACCCGCTCCCGTTTACGGACTCCTGGGATTGCATCAAAACAGCTCCCCTGAGCCTGTAAGGATCATTGGGCAACCATAATCATCAAATACTTCATAAGGATACACTATCATGGCAACCATTAAAGAATTCCGGGGATTGCGACCAACCCCAGAGGCAGCTCCCCGGGTGGCGGAACTCCCCTATGATGTCATTGATTCCCCCGAAGCGCGGATCATCGCCGGGGGCAATCCCGACAGCTATTTTCACATCTCCAAACCGGAGGTGGACCTCCCCGAAGCCATCGACCATTACGACCGGGCGGTCTATGAAAAGGGCCGCGACAACCTTCAGGAGTTCATCCGCCGGGGAACGCTCTTCGAGGAGAAGGAACCCCTTCTCTATCTCTACACCCTGATCATGCTGGGTCGTGCGCAGACGGGCCTTGTGGCATGCGTCAGCATTGACGATTATATTCAGAATCGCGTTAAAAAACACGAACTGACGCGGGAGGACAAGGAAAAGGATCGGAGCAATCACATCAATATACTGAGCGCTCAGACCGGACTGGTGTTCCTGCTCTACCGGGAGGACGGCAGCAAGAAGAATCTTTTCCAGGAGGCCATGAAGGCCGCTCCCCTTTACGATTTTACCACACCGGACGGCATAGGCCACACCATCCGGGCCATCACCGACCCGGCCCTTATTGCCTCCTTTAAAAAATCCTTCCGGGATGTAACGCTTTACATCGCCGACGGCCATCACCGGGCCGCCTCTTCGGTCAACGTGGGACTGGAAAGGCGTAAATCCCATCCGGCGCACAGGGGGGATGAGGAATACAATTACTTCCTCAGTGTCATCTTTCCCCACGATCAGCTGAAGATACTGCCTTACAACCGGGTCATTCGGGATCTCAACAACCACACCCGGGAAGAATTCCTGACGAGGCTTGGGGAAAAGTATCAGATTCAGAAAACGGACCGCGATGTTCCCAATGGCAAGGGGGAGATCTGCATGTATTTCAACGGCGACTGGTATTCCCTGACGCCTAAATTTCCAGTAAGCGATGACGCCATCGAAAGCCTGGACGTTAAGATCCTGCAGGAAAACGTCCTGGCGCCGTTGCTCAACATACAGGATCCCCGCAAGGACAAAAGGATCGATTTTATCGGCGGAATCAAAGGCCCCGGCGAGCTGAAAAAGCTTGTTGACTCGGGACAGTACGCAGTGGCTTTCTCCCTGTTTCCCACCTCCGTGGAGGATCTCATCCGGGTATCCGACAGCGGCGGCATCATGCCTCCCAAATCGACCTGGTTCGAGCCAAAACTGCGCAGCGGCTTCATCACCCATCTCATTTGAGGCAACCTCATCAATCTGGAACTTGAACCACTGTCCATAGCAAAGGGGCCTCCTCAGAAAGGGGGCCCCTTTTTATAGTGCGAGCAATGCCTGCAAAAACTCGGGCCTACCGGGAGATGAGGAACCCAAAATAGGATATTCCATGAACTGTTCACCCCATTCAGCATCAAAGGAAATATTTCAACATAAAGACTTTCCCTCTAAGGGAAAAATCTTTCTGCAGAACAATCATTTACATTTTAGCTTGACTATTTTGAGGAACTGTGGAAGGTTATTGTGATGTGGAGACGAGGGGAGTCGAACCCCTGACCTCTTGAATGCCATTCAAGCGCTCTCCCAACTGAG
>CALCJG010000217.1 GCA_937967705.1 uncultured Spirochaetia bacterium | reverse complement strand
GGGACACAATCTCTTCCATCTCTGCGGAAAGTTCCCTCACTGTGGCATCCCCGGCACCCTTAAGCACATCCTCTGCGAACTCCCGGGCCCCGTACCATTCCGAGACCTTCCTGAGGTCGTTGTGCATCTGGGTGAGGAGGACGTTGCGCGGCCCCTCCCAGAGTTCGTTAATGGCCGAATCCCTGTAGAGCCGGGGCAGGGAGGAAAAGTCCTCCATGACACCGTGTCCCCCGAAGAGGGACATGGCCGTCCGAATGGTGTCGGTGCAGTCCAGGGAGGCGGTTATTTTCTGGAGCATGATGAGTTCGCGCACCCGGAACCTCTTCCTCCTCGTCTCCTGCGGTTCGTCGGAGATGATACCGCCCCGGGGGCCGCCCTCCAGATCGAGGAAATCTTTATAGAGCCGGAAGGCCCCCGCCGTTGTTCGGCGGGCGCTGTTTTCTATCTCCCGCAGCTGGACCCTCACCAGGGGAAACCGGCCGACGGCAACCCCGAAGGCCTCCCGCAATTCTGTATACTTCGCGGCCTCGCGGACAGCGCGGGTCATGAAGGCCGCTGCGGAGAGGCCCACGGTCAGCCGGGAATAGGTGAGGACGATCCCCACCACGTTGGCCACCCCCCTGTCCAGCGGGCCCACGGGATAGGCCACGGCCCCGTTGAAGGTCAGCTCCCCGGTGGTCAGCTCGCTGGTGCCCATCTTCCATTTGATGCGGTCGATGGTGTAGCCGTTGCGTATCTCCCGCTCCCTGTCCCCCGGTAGCCAGGAGGGCATGACGAAGAGACCCACCTTTTCGGAGCCGGACGGTTTGGCGGTGACGACGACGTAGTCGGCATGGGTTGCCGAGCAGAAGAACTTGCTCCCGTAGAGGCGCCACACATCCCCCTCCTGCACCGCCTCTAGAAGATTGGCGGGCACGTCGGATCCCCCGTGAATCTCCGAGAGGTACTGGGCCCCGATGGCCACATCCCCGTCCAGCCCTTCCTTGCAGTGCTGAAGGATGCGCCGGGTTTGAGGGCTGTCGGCGTAGCGTTCCAGCAGCTTGACCAGCCCCTCGGTGCAGGTGACCGGGCAGGCGATACACGCCTCGCCGTTCTGATAGATGAGGTACATGCGGATGAGCCGGACCCAGGGGGAGTGCCCGTCGGAGAAGAGGCGCTCGCCGAAGATCTCCTTTTCCAGCATCTCCGTTTCCCGGGGACGGACGATCCGGTCTATGCGGTTGTGATGCCCGTCGTAGTGCATCATGTAGGGCCTTTTCTCCGGCGGGGCGATGGCCTCGGACAGGTCTCTCCAGCGGAAGGAGGCTTTTTTTGAGATACTGCGCGCTTCGCGGTCCGCGCTCTCCCAGTCGGTGCCCGCATAGCGGCGCAGAACTCGCTGTATGAAAGGATCATCGGCGTAGTAGTCGACGCTCCTTCTCCAGGCCAGGAAATCGATGAAATTGTAGGGATTGTTTCTGTCGGGAAGGCTCATGGTATCCTCCTTGGAGTAAGGGGGTATTGTGATTTCTGGTTAATAAAGTAACCATTGGTTACAAGGCCGTCAAGAATTATTTCTTTATATTTGGAAAGCTGGGAAAGGGTTTTGTATACCGCTTGACACCTTGGGAGGGGGAGATTAGTTGATAATAATATGAATAAGATAGTATTCCCGTTCCTGCTCGTCCTTTTATGCATGAACCTTGCGGTTACTCCCGGGGAGGGGGCCAAAAAGAAAAGAGCCCCCCTTTCGGAGAAGGAGAAAATACAGGCCCTGCTCAAGCATGTGGAAAAGTCCGGGCTGATCTTCGTGCGCAACGGTACGGAGCATCCCGCGCCCAAGGCGAGGGAGCACATGGAGTACAAGCTCTCCCGGGCGGGGAACCGGGTGCAGACGGCCAGACAGTTCATCGACATGATCGCCACGAAGTCCTATCTCTCCGGCGAGTATTACTACGTGAAGTATCCTGACGGCAAGATGGTGCGGACCTGTGATTTCCTCAACCGGAAGCTCGCCCAGCTGGAAAAGTAGACTGCCCCGGCTCTATCACCCCCTGACGCTTCCTTTCCTTTATGCCTTGACTGATGCCGGGGTATTTAGTATATTAGAATATTCTAAATGCTCTGCCGGACCGGTAGGTGCGGCTTAACAAAAGTCAATATCATTGTGAAGAGGAGATGAGGATGGAAAGGAAAGGTGTTGTGAGCTTCCAGGGAAACGGTCTGACGCTGACGGGTAGCGAGGTGCGGGTGGGCCAGATGGCCCCGGATTTTACGGCCGCCGGCGGCGATCTCAAGCTGGTAAGGCTTTCGGATTTCAAGGGGGAGATCGTCATCGTGAGCGCGGTGCCCTCCCTGGACACCCCGGTCTGCGAGCTGCAGACGGTGCGGTTCAATCAGGAAGTGTCCAAAATGAACGTGAGGCTCCTCACGATAAGCATGGACCTGCCCTTTGCCCAGGCGCGTTTCTGCGAGTCCCACGATATTCCCAACGGTCAGATGCTTTCGGACTACAAAGACCGCGACTTTGCGGAGAAATACGGTCTCTATATGAAAGAGCTGGGGCTCCTGGCCCGGGCGGTTCTGGTGATCGACCGGGACGGTTTGCTGGCCTACATTCAGATCGTGCCGGAGATGACGAAGGAGCCGGATTACGCGGACGTGCTGGGAGCCTTGCGGAAGCTCGGCGCCTGACGCATCAGGGAGACTTTCGAAGCCAGTCCCTCTTGCGGTAGCGCAGGGTGATGAAGAAGGCGTGGAGAAGGATGGAGGCGTTCATGGACCACCAGACCGCCGCGGGTCCCCACCCGGAGTAGATTCCCAGAAACCAGGCCAGGGGAAGGCGTACAAGCCACTGGCTGAGGGCCACGATGATCATCACCCCCCGCGTGTCGCCCGCCCCGTTGAGGGCGCCCCCCAGGATGACCGCCCAGGCCATGAAGGGTTCGCTGATCATGCTGATGCAAAGATAACGCACCCCCTCGTCGATGACTCCCGAATGCCCCGTCAGGAGGGAGATGAGGCTCCGCGCGTTGAGCACCACCGCAAGGGTGAGGGCGCTGATGATGACCACCCCCGTCAGGGCCGTGATGAGCCCCCCCCGGTAGGCATCCTCCCTCCGGCTGGCTCCCATGAGATTTCCCACCACCACAGCGTTGGACATGTTGAGGGCGAAAGCGGGAAGGAAGATGGCCGACTCGATACGCAGGCCGTTGGTGAAGGCGGCAATGACCTCCACCCTGTTCCGGGGCAGGGAACTCAGGATGAGGAAGAGCAGGGTGGAGCCCGTCTGCCAGATGATCCCCAGCAGTCCGGAGGGCCAGCCGATGGAAAAGACGCGCCGGAACCCCTCGCGGGAGAAGGATCGGGCCGGTCCGAAGAGTCCCCGAAGAAAGAAGAGGTTGAGGAGGCTGCCCGCGAGAACGCTCAACGCCGTGGAGAGGGCGATACCGCGAAAACCCAGGGGGGTGTAAAAGACCAGCAGGAAGTTGAGCCCCACGTTAGCGAGGCAGACGAATGCCATGGTGCCGAGGGATTGGCGTATGCCGCCGGTGGAGCGGAGTATACCGTTGGTGTTGATGAGCAGGTAGTGGAACAGGAGGCCGCCCGCGTAGATCTCGATAAGGGGCGCACCGATGACCTTGACCTCCCGGGGGATGTTGAGGTGCGCCAGGACGGACTCCGAGAGGACCGTTCCCATAATCCCCAGGACCAGCCCCGAGACGAAGGAGGTGAGGACTACCGTGTGCACCGTATCCGAGAGGGATTCCCGGTCTCCGGATGTGTGGAGCCGGGAGACCACGGAGACCGTTCCCACCACCAGGGCGTTGGCGATCACTATGAAGACGAAATAGATCTGTGATACGAAGCCCCCGCCGCCTGATACTCCTTGCCCAGCCGGCCGGCGATGTAGACGTCGGTGAGGT
>CALCJG010000216.1 GCA_937967705.1 uncultured Spirochaetia bacterium | reverse complement strand
GCCGTGATTCTCCGTGTGTATATGATCCACCCTCCCGTCGATGATCTCTCCTCCCACGACCCTGTCTCCTGCAACGAATTCGCCGCCGAGGTCGGCGAAACGGGATTTCAGCGCCGTGTCGATCCTCATCCCGAGAATGGAGGGCGGCAGGGTGGGGATCTCGTAGAGCAGGAGTCCGGTGATTTCCGAGAGGCGCTGATAGATCCGGTTGTAGCGCATGATTCCGATGAAAGCCGGCAGACCCACAAAGAGAGCGTCCCCCGCGGCGGCCCTGATCTCATGAGCTATGCGCTGAATGTATTTATCGGAATCGAAAATCCGGGCGATGTCGATGGAGCGGAACTCGTGGGGATTGCGGCTCGTGCGCCGGTAAACCGGCAGATCGATCATCCCCGTCACGATTTCGAAGGGTTTGAAGAGCCTGGTCCTGCGCAGATTGGCCGCGGCGAGATCGGGATAGAAGTCCCGGAAACCCCGGAAGTTCAGCAGGGCGATCTTCGGACGCCGGGAAAAGGCCTCCTTGATCCTTTCGTTAAACACAGTCTGCTGGGAAAAGTATGTGGGCTTGATGGTGCCCATCGTGGTGACGTGAAAGTGATTGTCATCCCCGTTGTTGTAGAGGGTAAGTTCCTCCCGGGAAAGGGTTTCCTTAAAAAAGTTCATGGCCTCGCGGATGGTCTCCAGGCCGCAGCGGGCATAGGGATGCCGCTCGTTCTTCAAAAGGTTTTCGGCGATGTGTTCCATGGGGCGGTACACTACGCCCCCCTGTTCGTCGTAGCCCGCCATGTCGAAGGAGCCGGAGGAAAAGTGGAGGGCGCTCATGCCGGAGGAGATGATGCCCGTCCTCAACCCCGCCTCGGCGGACTTGATGCCGCAGGTGAGACCTGCGAGCCCTCCGCCGACGATAAGGCAGTCGTAGCTCATGAGGGGTCCTCCTCGTCAAAGGGGATGTCGCCCAGTCCGAAAAGGCCCTGGTAGAGCCAGTAGGTAAATTCGCATTCTCTCAGGGCGTCCCCCCAGAAGATGGGCTTTATTCCCTTCCATCGCTCTTCCAGAAATTCCATCAGCAGCCGGTTGGCCTTCTCGGGAGAGGCGGCCCCGAATTCGGCGAATAGCCCTGCGGCCCGGTAGGAGCAGAGCTCCCCCTGGCAGGGGCCCATGCCGATCCGGGTGCGCCGGCGCAGATCCACGATGTCCTTGACATTCAGCTTCTTCAGGGCGTATTCGATTTCCCCGGCGGTGACCATCTCGCATTCGCAGATGAGCCCGTAGTTCTTCCTCTCCCGGCCCAGTATGTTCTTAACCCGTACTCCGTGCCGGTAGAGGGTGGAGCCCACCACGGAACGGGATACGCCCGTGAAGAGCTTCACTCCCTTGCGCTCGGTGATTTTCTTCTCCGATCCCGGAAGAGGGGTCTTGTGTGTGGTGCATTTCTTCCTAACTTTCAGCTTGCGGCAGACCATGTCCGAGGTCATCTCCGCCATCATCCGGTAGGTCATCAATTTGCCCCCGGCGATGGTGACGAATCCCCCGACGCTGTCCCGCTGCTCGTGGTCTATCAGGACGATCCCGCGGCTGATCTCCCGGCCGCTGGTTTCCCCGGAAACCGCCACCAGGGGCCTTACCCCGCAGTAGGCGCGGAGCACGCGGGTCCGGGATACGTTGGGTATGAGCTTCTCGCCGTCGGCCAGCAGGACGTCTATCTCGTCGTCATCCACCGTCAGCTTTTCAATATCGTCATAGGGGATTTCCCGGGAGGTCGTGCCGATGATGGAGACGGTGTCTCCCGGCACGATGATGTCCCCGTCCGAGGGAACCCGGCAGCGGTTCACCACAACGTTGTTGATGCGGTAATCGATGATGACCATGGAGCCCTTGGAGGGAAACATCTTCAGCTCTATCCCCGCCATCCGGCATACTCCCTGGCCCCAGACGCCCGAGGCGTTGATCACAATGTCCCCGTGAATTGTGAATTCCTCTCCGCTGTGCCTGTCCTGGCAGCGTACGCCTTTGACGGCATCCCCCTCGCGGAGTATTTCCAGAAGGGTGGTGTGGGTAAAGATCCGGGCGCCGTGTTCCGCCGCGTCCAGCACGTTGGCGGAGCTCAGGCGGAAGGGGTCGATGGTCCCGTCCGGAACCATGACCGCCGCCATGATGGCGCTGTTGAGATTGGGCTCCATACGGAGGGCGTTGCGCACCTTGATCTCTTCGCAGGGGATGTCGGCGTATTTACAGTATTCCAGGAGCCGGTTGTGATAGTCCGGATCATCTTCCGGCAGGGTAACGAAGAGCCCGCCGGTGTCTTCTATGCAGTGGCGGGCGATCTTTTTCAGGATGCGGTTTTCCGCGATGCATTCCTTGGCGGATTCCAGGTCTTTGACTGCGTAGCGGGCCCCGGAGTGCAGCAGTCCGTGATTACGTCCCGTCGTTCCCGAGGCGATGTCGTTTTTTTCGATCAGCACGGAGCTGACGCCCCGAAGGGAGAGGTCGCGCAGAATGCCCGTTCCCGTGGCTCCCCCGCCTAAGATGATGGCCTGGGTTTCGATGGATTTCATTATATCGTTTTTCCTGATTGTCCAAGCTTGGATCAAAGATGAAAGCGAATTTTATAAACATGCTTCCCTTCTGTCAAATATAAATATGACGCCTTTTGTCGGATTTATCTCAAAAAACCTTGCCCTGGGAGGATTGTCCCAAAAAAAGGATTGATTTTATTGTCTCGGGAAGTCATATCGATGGGAAGCGGCGGATGAGGACGCTTCCGATTCCGGCCGGTGCGGCCCCCTCGTTGGTGATGTCTTCGGGAGAGGTAAACCGGACGGTACGAAATAATAAAACCGGTATAAACTATGGATAAGAGCAGAAAGATCATCGTCTCCATTCTGGCCCTCCTGACCCTCTCGGCGGTCCTGGCCATTGTGGACATCACCCTGACCATGAAAAAAAAGGCCCGGAGCCCTTACGGGATTACGGCTCCCAAGTTCGGTCCCGGCGTGGGCGTGGTCCGGCTGAGCGGGGCCATCGAGTTCAGCAGCGACAGCGTCTCTCCCCTGGTCAAGAGCGGTTCGACCGAATCGGTGCTCCGGCGGTTGGAGGAGTTGGAGAAGGACAGTAACATCAAGGCCATAGTCCTGCGGATAAACTCTCCCGGAGGAACCGTGGCGGCCACCCAGGAGATCTACGGAAAGCTGCAGGCCCTGCGGAAAAAGAACATCATCCTGGTGGCCTCCATGGGGGATGTGGCCGCTTCGGGGGGCTACTATGCCGCTTCGGCCTGTAATCATATCATGGCCAATCACGGGACGATAACGGGCTCCATCGGCGTGATCGCGGTATCCCCCAATCTCAAGGGGCTTTTCGAGAAGCTGGGCATACGGATGAACGTAATCAAGAGCGGAAAGTACAAGGATCTTCTCTCCTCCTTCCGGGAGATAAGCCCCGAGGAGCGCGCCCTGGTGCAGGAGATGATCGATTCCTCCTACAACAAGTTCCTCAAGGACGTTTCCCTGGGGAGGAACATTCCCATATCCGACATACAGCCCTACGCCGACGGACGGGTGATGAACGGCGAGACCGCCCTGAAGTACAAGCTGATCGATGAGATCGGCACCTTCGAGATGGCCCTGGCGCGCGCCCGGGAAAAGGCCAAGCTCCCCGAGGACGCCCCGGTGTATGATGATGTGAAGAACCCTCTGGATCAGTTCTTTATGACCCTGGACGGCATGGCTCAGAAAGGGGGAGGGCTCGAGCGCCGGGTCGGGCTCAGGGATTACTACATGCTAGAATACAGGTACCAGCCATGATACAGTACATTCGGTCTCTCCGGTGGGCGGACTACCTCTTCTACGTCCTGACAGACCCCCGGAAGCTCATGAAAACCATCGAGACCTCCGAATCCCGCATCATCCCGGGGGGCATCTTTATCGTCCTCTTCTCCGCTCTCTTCGAGATCCTGACCGTATCGCTCCTCGGGGCGGAGACGCAATATTTCTATTACAAGGTGACTTACGGTGTGATTTTTCTGTTCCTCATCTATATTATCGAGATCCTGATGATCTCCTCACTGGTGGATCTTTTCTGTCAGTTCAGCGGTTACGGGGGTAAAATCCGCGGTATTCTCAATCTGGTATGCCTGGCTCAATTTCCCCGGCTGCTCCTGCTGCCGGCGGTTTACATCTTCAAGGTGTTTCATTTCGCGCCGGTCTTCTTCTATGCCCTCTTCTCCATTATGCTCCTGCTGTGGACTGCCCTGATTGCGGTTCAGGGTATTTCTGAGATGCACGGGATGATCTTCTCCAGGGCCTTTCTCGTCTATCTCTTCCCCTTCGCTTTTTACGGTCTGATCTCCTTTCTCCTGACAATGCTGATTATGGTCAATTTCTTCGGCTACTTCTCCTAAAACGGTTTATTCCCGTTGTCGGGGGGGTGATGTCTCTCCATCGATAAATTCGTAGAAGGATAGGGCATTACTGCCGTATTTGCGCGTCCGCGTGCAGCGGCAATCCCCGGCCTTCTCCGGAGGAACCACGCCGTCCCGGTGTTGCACGATGAGAACCGTATCCTGCCCGGTCAGACCGCTTTGTCCCACCTCCTCGATCGCCTTCCGGTAGAAGAAGGTCTCGTTCTCCCGGGGATAGGGGGGGTCCAGATACACGTAATCGAAGAAAAGTCCCCGGGTTCTCAAGAGTTTGAGGCAGCGGGAGGCGGGCATGTTCACCAGCAGAAGCCTCTTGCTCAAATTCCAGCTCTCCGCCAGGCCGGCCAGAAAACGGAAGCGGCGGGTGTCGCTCTCGTTTATGACCGTCAGAGCCGCTCCGCGGCTCAGGGCCTCCAGGCCGATCTGACCGGAACATCCGTAGAGATCCAGGAAAGACTTTTCTTCAAGGGTTTCCCCCAGAATGGAAAAAAGGGCCTCTTTTATCTTCTGGGGAGTGGTTTCTGCGTTACGGAATTTCGCTGGGGTAAAGGGGATGTTTCTCCCTTTAAGGGATCCGGAAATGATTTTCATGGACGCCGCCCGTTCCGCTTCATATAAACCCGGGGCAAGCCGGTTCCCGCTGGGGGGGGTGTTTCCTCATTTCTTCAGCCCCTCGTTCATTTCCTTCAGCAGGGTCTTAATGTCCAGCCCGTTGTTTTCCGCAACGATGCCTAGGGTGTCTTCCGTGGCTCCTTTGCAGCCCGGGCAGTCCAGATTGTACTTTTTAAAGACCTCAGCGACGGTTTTCGATTTTTTCAGGGCCTCTATGACCGTTGTATGCTCGGTAATTTTCATCAAGATTTCCTCGCAATGGGGATTCTGACATAAATAACGCTTGACAATATTGGCCTCGAAGGGATTTTATTGGGAAAAACGATAAAAAACCACTCGGATGTTAAGAAAGTGGTTGCAAAGATACTATGTAAATTCTAATTATGTCTATCATTTTTTTTGGAGAATCACATGGCGAAGTGCGAGATATGCGGTAAGTCAGTTCAGTTTGGGAATAATGTGAGCCATTCAAACAAGAAAACATCCCGGGTATGGCGTCCCAATGTCCGCAGGGTCAGGGTTATGGAAAGCGGCCGTGTCATGAGGCGATATGTCTGCACTCGATGCATACGTTCCGGTAAAATTACTAAAGCCGTTTAATCCCCAGCATTCCTTCCCCACAATTGATTGTCGGCATCTTCCTTTCGGCTTCTGGCGTCGTGCTTGAGGGATGTATGCCTGTGTCCGGAAGGGAATGTCAGTGAATGCGTCCAGAATTAATAAGACCCTGACGCTCCTGCTCTATACAGGGCTTATTTTCGTTTCCATCCCCTTTGTCAGGGATGTCGAGGAGATGGTCCGGGGTATCGGGCTTTTAAAAGGGGTTTTGGGTTTTCTCCTTCTTGTCTATCTGTCTTCCATCGTTTATCTTGTTTTCCGGCAAATCCGTCTTGTTCGGAAAAACATTCTCATTCTCTTTCTCTGTATCCTCTTCTACCTGGGCGTGCTGTTATCCTTCCGCTCCTTCGATCGAAGCATGCATTTCATGGAGTATGGCTTGCTGGCCTTTCTTTCCTTTCGGTTCTTTCGGGAATTTATCCGGGAGCGGTTCTCTTATCCCTTGTCTGTCGTTTATGTGGCCCTCATTGGCTGGTGTGATGAATTCCTGCAGTATTTTTTCCCCGACAGGACTTACGATCTCGGGGACTGGGCAGTCAATATCTTTGCAGGGGTCTGCATACTCTCGCTTGTCTCATGGGTCAGTAAAACCCGGGGCCGGGAAACGCTGTCATAGCATAATCATCTCACCTTATCCCTTCTTTTCTGTAACCATCCTGTCTCCCACCTGATTGAAGCAGAGGATCAGCAGCATGAGCATGACCGAGGGGGGGATGATGATCCACGGAGCGTCAAAGATGAATTTTGATCCCTCCTGAATCATCAGTCCCCAGGAGGGAGTCGTATTCAGGGAGGCAGAACCGGCCAGCCCCAGGAAGGAGAGGGTCGATTCCATCATGATGCTGGCCGCTATACCGGTTGTCAGCAGGGGGATGAGCAGAGGGAGCAGGGACGGCAGCAGATGGAAGAGGGATATCCGCACGGGATTTGCTCCTATGGCCCTGGCCGAGATGATGAAGTCCTCGTCCTTCATCACAATGATCTTGACCGCGACGAAACGTGCCACGGGTGCGCAAGTCCCTACCGCGATGGCGATGACTATGGTTTCGTAACTTTCCCCGAGTACCATGGCCAGTGCCAGTGCCAGCAGCAGGGAAGGGATGGACAGAAAAACCTCTATGATGCCGTTGAGCAGCCTTTGAATCGGGCCTCGGCTGAGACCGGTGATGAGGCCGATGGCAAGACCTATGGCGATGCTGCCGATTCGTGAGATGACCCCGATCAGGACGGATATCCTCCCTCCGATGAGGGTTCGGCTGAGAATATCCCTGCCGAGATAGTCGGTCCCCAGCCAGTGGTCGGCTCCCGGGGGGAGGGCTCCCCTGGTGCTGAGGCTGAAAGGGGAATAAGACGAGATCGTCTCGGGAAAGAGGGACAGGACGACGATAAGGCCGGCAAGGGCGAGATAGGCCCGTGTCGTGAAATCCAGGTTGTTGCCGAAGCGCCGCATCAGGGTTTACCTTTTCCGCTTTCAGGCATGCCGGGATCCCCGGGAAAAGAGCCTGGGGAGCATGTCGATGGCCAGTCCCACCAGTATGAATAAAAGTGTCCCGAATATGATGACGCCCTGAACCAGGGGTACATCCCTTTTTTGCAGGGCGATGATCATCAGACGGCCTATCCCCGGCCAGGAAAAAACCGTTTCCGTTACCACGGCGCCCCCCAGGTACGCCCCGAAGTCAAGGAGTATGATCGTCATAACGGGAACAATGACGTTTTTCAGCCCAAAGAGAAAAACGACCCTGCGTTCAGGAAATCCGAGGGCCCTGGCCGTGCGAATGTAATTTTTATTCAGCACATCGATCATCTCGTTACGCGTTACCCGGATAATAAGCGCCAGGGAACGCGATGCCAAAGCCAGGGCCGGCATTATCATGTAGGCCGGGTTGAGCCCCATCTTTCCCGAGGGAGGCAGCAGGCCCAGTCCATAAGAAAAAACCAGGGCCAGGATAAAACAGCTGACGAAAACCGGTGTCGAGATGAAGAGGGAGGAAATGCCCAGTATGAGACCATCTTTCCAGGTGCCCTGAAACAGGGCTGAGGATATCCCCAGGATTATACCCCCGGCTCCGGCAATAAGCATGGAGAGGAGGGCGATGAGCAGTGTGGCGGGAAACCTGTCGCAGAGAATGGAGAAGACCGGTTTGCCGTAATATATGGAATTTCCGAAATCCAGTAAGAGTATGTTTCTGGTATAGACGGCGTAGCGGGTCCAGAAAGACTGGTCCAGGGAGAGCTCTGATCGTATCCTCTGCAGATCCTCACGGCTTGCATATTCGCCGGCTATCATGACGGCCGGATCCCCGGGTATGAGATAGATCAGGGTGTGGACAATCAAAACCGCTCCCAGGAAGATGAGGAAAAGGACGGCAAGCTTTTGGAACAGGGTTTTTATCATTAAGGCTCCCGGGTTATGACAATGTGAGCCGGTATCGGCTTTCTTCTTCCCATTTTTTCCGGATAAAGGGTTATACTATTTACCGTTTTGACCGAAAAATATACTGTTAAAGCCTTATGGTATTTTTCAATACTTTTTCGAAAATATCCTTGAAGGATCTCATGGATTCGAGGGGTTGAATATGAAATGTCAAAAATGCGGTGTAGAAATCAACAAACTCAATCACTATTACGTTCCTCTTAAGAACGGAAAGGAGGGGGTTCGATACTGTATCAAGTGTGCTAAGGAAGAGAATGTCATTACCCTTGTCTAGGCAGATCGGAGAATAATAGCGGCTATCCTGTTAATGTTGTGCCGTAAGGGATGTTCTGACGACTCAAAAAGAAAGGGGTTCCTCCCGGGAACCCCTTTTGGTGTTTTAGCATAGTTTACTCTGACTAATCATAGGATTCTGTCCCGAGATAGGTGACAAGGGGAACGTCCATGAGCCAACGAAGGGTGTTTTTCAGCTTCATCAGCTGAACAAAGAGGTCGTGAGTAGGCTTCTTGTCGTAGTCATAAATGGGACTTTTCCAGTAGAAGGAGAGCCACTCCTGTATACCGTACATGGAGGCCCGGGTGGCCAGATCCAGGAAGAGTACGAGGTCGAGCACGACCGGCGCAGCCAGAATGGAATCCCGGCAGAGGAAGTCTATCTTGATCTGCATGGTGTAGCCCAGCCAGCCGAAGATATCGATATTGTCCCAGCCTTCCTTGTTGTCCCCCCGCGGCGGATAGTAGTTGATGCGGACCAGGTGATAGTAGTCTTTGTAGAGATCGGGATATAAATCCGGCTGAAAAATCTCGTCGAGAACCGAGAGCTTGCTCACTTCCTTGGTCTTAAAGGATTCTGGATCGTCCAGAACTTCTCCGTCCCGGTTTCCAAGAATGTTGGTGGAATACCAGCCGTGTACCCCGATCATCCGGGCCTTGAAACCCGGCGCCAGGATGGTTTTCATGAGAGTCTGGCCGGTTTTAAAATCTTTGCCGCCGATCGGCACCTTGTTCTTTTCCGCCAATTCTCTCAGGGCAGGAGCGTCAAAACAGAGGTTGGGGGCGCCATTGGCGTAGGGAAAACCCAGATCCAGGAAGGCATAAGCATATATCATACTGGGGGCTATGCTGGGATGGCTCTCTTTGAGGGCCTTTTCAAAGTTGGCCAGGGTGTCGTGGACTCCCGGGACTGTTTCCTGATATATTTCCGTACTTCCGCACCAGATTCCCACGA
>CALCJG010000215.1 GCA_937967705.1 uncultured Spirochaetia bacterium | reverse complement strand
GTTGAAGGTGAGGACCTCGATGTGGGGGTTCGCGGTCTCGCCGTTCTCGTAGCATCCGGCGATCCCCCGGAATACCAGGCATCGGGCCGCGATCCGGGCGTTTCTCACGTGGTCCACCACTGCGGAGATGACCGGCTGGCCCTTCCAGCGGGCCTCCTCGCCGGTAAAGATTTCGATGATGCAATAGAGTGATTGCATGAGCCGCCTCCTCAGATCGCCCGGCCCAGCCAGAGGCCTGCGAGTATCAGTAAAAAGCCGCCCAGGTTGTTGACGGCGATGTTGATCAATGCGGTATCCGCCATTCCGCTCCCGGCCAGGTTGACGCTCTCGATGCCGTAGGTGGAGAAGGTGGTCAGCGCACCGAGAAAACCGGTGACAAAGAAGAGGCGGAAAGAGGGACTGATGATGTTCCTGCCGGACCCCAGGGCGAACATCAGCCCGATGAGAAAGCAGCCCGCGAGATTCACGATCAGGGTGCCGAAAGGGAAACGGTCGGAGAACAGCCTGACGGACAGCATCGTGATCCCGTATCGGGTAAGGGCGCCGAGACCTCCGCCCAAGGCGACATAAAAGAGTTTTTCCATGACTCCTCCCTGAGGATGGTTTTGTCGTCAGGAGTCATCAGCCAGTATCTGGCGGTTATAAAGGGAACCCCATCCCTTGCGCGGCCATGGCGGACATTCCTATCACCGATTAAGCGAAAAGGCAACTACTTTTACGGCGGCCGGTGATGGGTGGGGAGGGATTACTCTCCCGAGATCAGGGGCAGAAGAAGCTCGTCGAGGCGGGAAAAATTCTCCTCCAGGAGGCGGAGCTCCTCCGGTGAAAAGTTGGAGAGCACGTGGTCGGCCACGGTCATCTCGGGGTGATCCGGTCGGCCGACGCCGATTCGCAGGCGGTGGAAGTCCGGTGATTTGATCTGCTCGATGATGGAGCGCAGACCGTTCTGACCCTTGTGCCCGCCGCCGGTCTTCCGGCGCATCTCTCCGAAGGGCAGCTCGATCTCGTCATGGGCCACGATGAGGTTTCCGGGCTCTTCCCGGTAATAGGCGAGGGCCGCCTGCACGGAATCGCCGCTGCGGTTCATGAAGGTCTGCGGAAGGAGTAGGAGTACGTCACGACCCGCTATCCGGCCGGTGCCGCTCAGGGCGGAAAACTGTTTGGGGGAGAGGGGAATGCCGTAAAGGCGGCTGAGATGCTCTCCATAGAGGAATCCCGCGTTGTGACGGTTGCGGCAGTACTTTTTCCCGGGGTTCCCCAGGCAGGCGATGATTTTCATGCAGATGGTATCCCGTTTCCTTGTATTAAGGGCCCAAGGATAGGGAAAGTCTCCGGCAGTTCAAGACAATTTTTCTCTGCTTATGTTTAATCCTCAGGGGGGTGATGGGCCGTGTCCGGGATTTCTGCCCCGGAGGACAGGGTGCGCTTGTCTCTTCTCAGTCCGGGGTTCCGCCGCCGCCGATCAGCTTTTCGGCCTGGGCGTAATCGTCGCAGAGGGTCAGGTGCCGGTCCACCTGGGTTATCTCGAAGATCTTCTTCAGATCTTCCTGAAGGCCCAGAAGGATGAAGAAGAGGTTTTCGCTCCTCATCATGTTGTTGTAGCGCAGAAAAAGGCTGAGGGCAGAACTGGTTAAAAAAGTAAGCTTTACGAGGTCCAGGATGATATGCTTCCGGGAGGCCACGGCGCTGCGCAGATCCTTGTCGAAATCACTCAGGTACTCGTTGGCCAATGATCCCTCGATGCGCAGTAAAAAGCAGTCGTCACGATTTTCCTGTATTATCTTCATCCCTCAATGTCTCAGTTGTGAGATAGGCCGCCGGGGGCGGGTCAAACCTTGCAACCCTATCGTAAGGAACGGTCGGAGAAAAGTCAAGCAAAAAGATATCCCCGGCAGCGGATACCCGGCCCTCATGAGGGGGCAGTTGTATTTAAAAGGGGTTGACAATTAGAGGGCTCCTCCTACCCTTGGGTTCAATTCTGCAGGGGGCGAGGGAAAGGATGCGGTCAGCCAGAATTGTTGCACCAAGACGGTTTGAGATACTGAAAGAGGGCCGGCCCGTTCTGGAGGACGGCAGGGTCCTGGTGCGGCTCCTGAAAGCGGCGCTCTGCGGATCCGATCTGCCCTACTTTTACAACACCTACAGCGAATCCTCCTATCCCCTGCCGCCGGGGTATCCGGGCCATGAGTGCCTGGGGGTCGTGGAGGATTCCGCCGCGGAGGGTTTCAAACCCGGCGACCGGGTGATGTATTATCCCCCCTTTCTGGATGCCTACAAGGAGTATCATTGCACCCCGCCTTCGCGGCTTCAAAAGCTGCCCTCCGGGGGGGATGCCAATATCCTGCTCATGACCCAGATCCTGGGCTGTGTATCCCACGGGATGTTCCGGCTCGACAGCCCTTACGGAAAGACCGTCGTCATCATGGGGCAGGGGCCTGTGGGGCTCCTCTTTACCGCCCTGGCCAGAAACCTGGGGGGGCGCCGGGTCATCGCCGTGGACCGGCTGGATTACCGGCTGGAGGCCGCCCGGAAGATGGGGGCCGACACGACCCTCAACCCCGACAGGGACGATCTGGAGGGCATCATCGGGGAACTGACCGGGGGAGCCCTGGCGGACATCGTCATCGATGCCTACGGGCAGAATGTCGACGTCATCAACCGCTGTTTCGATCTGGCCCGGCACAACGGACAGGTGGCCTTTTTCGGCATTTGTCTCGATGAAAAGCCCGGACTCTCCTTCAACACCTTTTTCCGCAAGGAGCTCCGGATGGTGGCCTCCGTGGGACCCGATCTCGCGGTGGATTACCCCTATGCGCTGGATATGATTCTGAAGGGGGCGGTGGACGTGTCGCCGCTTATCACCCATAACCTTCCCTTTGAGCAGATACAGGAGGGCTTCATGATGTCCTGCGAACGGAGGGACCGGGTGATCAAGGTTGTACTGGACTTTTAATTTTTTCGCAAGAAGGGACTGCTATGCCAAGAGCAAAATTTTTCGGATGGATCGCTCTCCTCGTTTCGCTGGTACTGGGGGGGCTCTTCTTCTATTATGCCTTTTATCTGACGGGTTTCAGGGATCTAAACCTGACGGCCCTCAGTGATTATAGCTACTATGCCCTCATCCTGCCCATCGCCCTGGTGGCCCTGGTTATTCTGGGCACCGGCTTCTGGATTGGATGGACAATACTAACGATCAAGGTGGCGCCACCCATGCCTGAAATTGTTGAAAAAAAAGATTTCGCCAAGGTAAAGGCCTTCCTCCTCTGCCTGGTCACCCTGTCCCTCTCGGCCCTCTTCATCTACGGGATTTATCTCCGAAGCTACTGGGCCCTGGCCGTTCCGGCCGCAGCCGTAACCCTGGTCGTCCTCGGGATGATCTTCTGGGTCGGCGTGGCCATCATCACCACCCGAGCCACTCTCCCGGAAGACAAGAAGAGCTAAGGGTGAAATGCGGGTTCTTTTTCTTTGCTACAGGGGGAATCCCTACTGCGGCGGGCAGGGGATATACCTCTATCATCTGACGCGGGAGCTTGCCAGGCTCGGCGTGGAGATCGACGTGCTCGTGGGACCGCCCTATCCCTTCCCGATGGAGGAGTGGGCGGACGTCCACAGGCTGGAAAACCTCAATCTCTGGTTCATCCGCACCAGGCATATCCCCCCGGAGAAGCTTAAGCGTGTCTGGTCCCCCTGGAACTTCGTGGATTATTTCCTGACGCGGTTTCATGTCTTCTCGGAGATGGAGACTTTCAGCTTCCGTGCCTTCTCCGCTCTGCGCCGGCTTCTGAAGGAGCGGCATTACGATCTCATTCACGACGTTCAGTGCCTGGGCTGGGGGCTCCTCCCCATGAAGGGTTTCGGCATTCCCATCGTCACCACGGTGCATCATCCCCTGACCAAGGACAGGGAGGCTGATCTGGGGGTGGACAAGACCTTCTGGGAATACGTCACCACCGTCCTCTTCTATCCCATGAACATGCAGCGGATCGTCATCAATCATCTGGACCGCGTCATCACCTCTTCGCAGGAGGGGGTGATAGAGCTGAACCGCGCCTTCGGCCTCCCTGCACGGAATATCTCCGTGGTGTACAACGGCATGGATGTGGAGCTGTTTCGGAACACCGGCGAGCGGAGGGAGGAGAACGCCCTGCTCTTCGTGGGCAATACCGAGGATCACAAAAAGGGACTGCGCTATCTCCTGGAGGCCATGACGATGCTGCCCGGGGAGATCAACCTCACCATCGTGGATGAGGGACCGCCCGCCCGGCTGACAGCCTGGGAACTGGTTCAGCGGTACGGCATGGAGAAGCGGGTCGTCTTCACGGGCAAGGTGAGCAGCGAGCGGCTGGTGCATCTGTACAGCACCAAGACGGTGCTGGTGATGTCCTCCCTCTACGAGGGATTCGGGCTCCCCGCGGCGGAGGCCATGGCCTGCGGCACGCCCGTCGTGGTCACCACCGCCGGAGCTCTTCCCGAGGTGGTGGGCGACGAGGGGGCGGGGATACTGGTTCCCCCGATGGACCCGCGGGGGCTGGCGGAGGGGATAATGAAGATAATACGGGACAAACGGGGCCGTAAAAAGATGGGCGTTCTGGGACGCCGGCGGACGGAGGCCAACTTTGCCTGGCCCGTGGCCGCGGCCAACACCCTGGCGGTGTACGAGGACGTTATCCGGTCCCGGGGGAGGAGTGTATGAAAATCTGTCTGCTGAGCTACCGGGGCAATCCCTACTGCGGGGGGCAGGGGGTCTATCTGATGTACGTCGCCCGGGAGCTGGTCAAACTGGGGCATGAGGTGCATGCCGTAGTGGGACCGCCCTATCCCTTCCCCATGGACGGGGTGACCCTCCACAAGATCGACAATCATAATTATTTCAATATTAAGAAGGATTACATCAAGCCGGACAAGCCCTTCGCCACCCTGCACCCCCTGAATTTCTACGAATTCGCCGTCTCCAAGATGGGTATCTTCCCGGAGATAGAGACCTTCAGCATAAGGGCCTTTCAGAAGCTCAGGGAGCTTCAGAAGGTGCACCGTTTCGACATCATCCACGACAATCAGTGCCTGGGTTACGGATTCCTGCTGATCAAGCTGCTGGGGGTTCCCTTCGTCTCCACGCTCCATCACCCCCTGTCCATCGACCGGAGCACCTGGTTCGAGTACCCGTCGGATTTCCGTCTGAAGATGAAGCGGGTTCTCTATTATCCCCTGGTCATGCAGAAGATCGTGACCAACCGGATGGACCGGATCATCACTGTGTCCCGGGATTCTGTTCGCTCCATAAACGAGTCCTTCGGGACGCCGGTGGACAATCAGCGCGTGGTCTACAACGGCCTGGATGCCTCCATCTTCCGCCCGCTGAAGGGAGTAAACAAGAGGAAGAACAGCCTCATCTTCGTCGGCAACGTGGAGGACCGGAAGAAGGGAATCGCCTACCTGCTGAGGGCCCTGACGCTGACCCGCAACCGAGTACACCTGACGGTGGTGGACGGAGGGGCGCCGAACCGCAATTTCGTTCCCCGATGGATAGACCGGTTCGGCCTCAACGACCGCATCACCTTTACCGGAAAGATCAGCACAGAGCGGATGGTGGAGCTCTATTCGGAGATGGAGATAGCCCTGAGCCCCTCCCTCTACGAGAGCTTCGGTTTTCCCGCGGCGGAGGCCATGGCCTGCGAGCTTCCTGTTATTGCCTCCACCGGCGGGGCCCTGCCGGAGGTTGTCGGAGAACACATGAAGACGGCCTACGTGGTGCCCACACGGAATCCCGAGGCCATAGCGGAGGGTATCGATTTTCTCATCGACAACCCTAAGATCCGCCGGGCCATGGGGAAGGCGGCACGGCAGCGGATACTGGAGACCTTTACCTGGGAAAATGCCGCCCGGGAGATGGTTAAGGTCTATGAGGAGGTGATCGGTGCTTACCGTTGATTTCGACAAACTCGGCGTCAGGCCCGGAGAGACGGTGCTGGATGCCGGCTGCGGGGAGGGCCGCCATTCCTTCGAGTTCGTCCGGCGCGGGGGCCGGGTGTTCAGCATGGACATGGATATTCCCTCACTCCGGAAGGCCCGGTTCACCCTGGTGCATCTGCGGGACAGCCGTCAGTCCCATCCGGCATCGGGGTTTCAGATACATGTAGGGGATGCCCTCAATCTGCCCTTCCGGGACGGGACCTTCGACCGTATCATCTGCTCCGAGGTGATGGAGCATGTGAAGGACGACCATCTCGCCTGCCGGGAGCTCACGAGGGTCTTGAGAAAAGGGGGAAGCATCGCCATCACGGTCCCCACCTATTTCAGCGAGCTGATGTACGACATCCTCACCTATGAGTATTTCACTTCCCCCGGGGGACACGTGCGCAAGTATCTCCCGAAAAAGCTGGCGGCCATTATGCGCTCCTGCGGGCTGGAGATATACGGCATCGGTTTCAAGCACTCCTTTCATACTGTCTACTGGATGATCCGCTGTGTGGTGGGTCTGCATCTCAACGATCACCCCTTTACGAAGGGGTACAGGAAATTCCTTACCCTGGGACTCTTTTCCCCCCTGATTCGCCGCCTGGAGCGGTTCTTCGATAACTTTTTTCCCAAGAGCATGGTTCTCTATGCCGTGAAAAAGTGAGGGGCATCGGATCATCACCCCGTATTCTGAAAAAGGGCGCCATACCGGTGCTGTGCCCGGGATAGCGCGAATCCCTTCCGAATATCCTCCGTCTAAGGGGTAAAAATTACCGGCTAATCCCATAATTAATTGGAATAATTAACTTGACATCCATGTTTGATGTTATTAAAATGTGACGCTGAGCTGAAATCCTCATCTTAGCCAAAAATATCTAAGGAGTTTCGCGGAATGGATATCACGACAAGAAACAAGGATGATATAGTTGTGCTGGATATCACGGGAGAGATAGATCTCTACAACGCTCCGGAGATTAAAGATATTATAAACAAGCTGATCGAAGAGCAGAAGTATAACGTAATCATCAATCTGGAAAAGGTTTCCTACATAGATTCTTCCGGCATCGGGGCTCTGATATCCAGCCTTTCCAACCTGAAGAAATATCAGGGGGGGCTTAAGATCATCAATGTCTATGCCTCCGTCCGCAAGGTGTTCGAACTGACAAAGTTGACATCCTTCTTCGAAATATTCGATGCTGAGGAGGATGCGTTAGGCTCGTTTGCCAAATAGAGAGGTTTCTTTGGCTTTATTTTGTACCCTTAGTACTCAAAAATATAAAATCCTTAATTCTTAAGGTGTGAATTCTGAAAAAAAGGAGCAGCGGTATGAAATTTTTTGGGAAAATGTTTTACGTTTTAATGGCGGTACTGTTGATCGGTTCCTTCTCCGGCTGTTTTGACAAGCTGGATATAAGAAACTTTGCCGATGCCAAGCTGGCCATCACGAAGGCTCAGAACGTCAAGGCCGACAAGTATGCTCCCGAGGAGATCAAGGCGGCCCGGGATAAGTTGTACGCGGCCCATGAGCAGGTCAAGAAGGAGGAGTACGATAAATCCAGGGATCTGGCCAATGAATCCGAAAAGAAGGCCATTGAGGCTTATAATAAATCGATTCCCCTCCTGGCGAAGGATACAATAGACATCGCCGACAAGAGCCTTGCCAGCGCCACGGATGCCTATGCCGAGGTCATGGCAAAAGACGAATATACCCAGGCCAAGGACACTCTCAAGAAGGCCCAAGAGCAGTATGAAGGCAAACAGTATTACGAGGCCTATCAGTCCGCCCTTGAGGCCGACAAGCAGGCCAAGAACGCGCGCAATATAGCTCTGGGCAAGAAGGGTACGCTCAAGGATGCCATCGATGAGGTCAATATGACCCTGGCAACCGCGAAGAAGTACAATGCGGATAAGTATGCCCCGGAGAAGGTCAAGCTCGCGCAGGATAATCTCAAAGTGGCGGGAGATTCCCTCGACGGGATGAACCTGAAGCAGGGATTTGCCGCTGTCGAAGTGGCCAAGGTAAATGCCGACGAGGCTTACCTGACAGCCCTGAAACAGAGCGCTGCCGACGAGGTGAAGAACGCCGAGGAACTGACCGCCAAGGCCGAGAAGTCCGAAGGCGCTGCGGCCGCCAAGTCTGAGATGAACGGTGCCAAGGAATCGCTGGCAAGCGCCAAGGCCCTGCTGGCGGAAGGCAAGTACAAGGAATCCATTGCCGCCTCCGAGGAGGCCAAAAGGCTCTCCGCCCTGGTGCTCAGCGCCAAGCCCGCTGTAAAGGAAGACGATGAGGCCGGTAAATTCGGCAAGGGTAAAGAGAAGAAAGAGGACAAGGAGCTTTCCGACGAGGAAAAGGGCTATCGTATTTACAAGGTAAAATACGTGCCTAAGAACAGGGACTGCCTCTGGAAGATCGCCAAGAAGTACTATAAAGACGGTCACAAGTGGAAATTGATTTACAACGCCAACAAGGACAAGATCAAGAAACCGACCCTCATCCAGCCGGGCTGGAAACTAAAGATTCCCTTTGAAAAAAAGGGTGATGTGAAAACCGACGAGGGCGCTGTGGAAGAGAAGAAGGCCGAAGAAAAAAAGATCGACGAAAAGAAACCTGAAGAGGAAAAAAAGGCAGGAGAGGGCGACAACCCCGGATTTTAATCTCTGCCGTATATACATCAGCAACTCAGATAGGGAAAGGCGACAGGTTGTCGCCTTTCTTCTTTATGCGGGGTTCTGTAACCTTTTGGAATTTCACTTTACAAATACCCGATGTGGTTGTAAGGGAATTTCAGCCTGGGGCGGCTCCCCGGTTCCCGGGGTGGGAAGACCCCTTGTGGTAAAGACATCCGAATGAGGTTTGGAAATGGATTACGCGGAAATAGAGAAGCTTTCGGAGCGTGTGCGTCAGGAAAACGGTTTCGTGGGGCGCATCAAGAGCGAGATCGGCAAGGTCATCGTTGGGCAGGAGCGGCTGATTGACCGAATCATTATATCGTTTATCTGCGGTGGACATATCCTCCTGGAGGGGGTGCCGGGGTTGGCGAAAACCCTAACGGTGCGCGCCTTTGCTAAGGCCATGCAGACCGTCTTCAAGAGGATACAATTTACCCCCGATCTCCTGCCGGCGGATCTCATCGGGACGAGGATATACAATCCCAGGGAACTGGATTTCTTCACGCGGCAGGGTCCCGTTTTTACCAACATTCTGCTGGCGGACGAGATCAACAGGGCCCCGGCCAAGGTCCAGTCGGCCCTGCTCCAGGCCATGGAGGAGCGCATGGTGACCATCGGCGATGAGACCTATCCCTTGGGGAGGCCCTTCATGGTTCTGGCCACGGAAAATCCCATCGAGCAGGAGGGGACCTACCCCCTGCCGGAGGCGCAGTTGGACCGGTTCTTCATGAAATGCCTGCTCGACTATCCCAGCCGGGAGGAGGAACGGGAGATACTCACCCGCTACGGGGAGATTGATCTGTCCCGGGTTGAGAGCGTGATCGATCCGGAGGCGGCGCTGGAGCGGGCCCCCCTCGTGGACTCCCTGTATCTGGACGAGAAGCTGGTGGACTATATCGTAAACATCACCGACGCCACCCGGAACCCCGGGGATGAAAGGCTGAAGCGGTATATCGACTACGGGGCCAGTCCCCGCGCCTCCATAGCCCTGATGAAGGCCTCCCGCTGCGTGGCTTTTCTGAGGGGGCGGGGATTCGTGACGCCGGATGACATCAAGGAGATCGGGGCCGATGTCCTGAGGCACCGCATAATACTCTCCTACGAGGCGGAAGCGGACGGAAAGACCCCCGATGATGTGGTGAAGATGGTTTTCGATACGGTGGAGGTCCCGTAGGTGCAGGCCCCGGAAACCCCTTTACTGAAAAAGCTTAAGCTCAAGACGAGGCAGAAGCTCAACACCGTCTTCGTGGGGGAGTACCATTCGGCCTTCAAGGGATACGGTCTGGCCTTCGACAGCGTCCGGGAGTACCAGTACGGTGACGATGTGCGCAACATCGATTGGAACGTCTCGGCGCGGATGAACCATCTCTTCGTGAAGGAATACATTGAGGAGCGCGAACTTTCGGTGGTGCTGATGGTGGACCTGTCGGCCTCGGTGAATTTCGGATCTGTCAGGGGCAAGCGGGACCTCATCATGGAGCTGGTAACGCTTCTGCTCTACCTGGCGCAGATGAACAACGACCGGATATCCGTGCTCCTCTTTACCGAGGGTGTGGAAAAATACCTTAAGCCGAAGAAGGGGAAGCGCTTCATCCTTACGGTCCTTGACGAAATTCTGCGTCATCAGACTGCACGACGCGGCACGAACATCAGCGGGGCCATCGATTTTCTGGGGAGGGTGCTGAAGAAGAGGAGCGTGGTCTTCGTGATCTCGGACTTTCTTGACGAGGGTTATATGCTCAAACTGAAGCTCCTGCGGCGCAAGCATGATGTCATCCCGGTGCTGGTGAAGGACCCGATGGAATCCCGCCTGGAGCTCTTCGGGCTGGCGGAATTCGTGGACCTGGAGACGGGAAGGTCCTTCCTGTCCGATACGGTCCCTGAGCGGGGGCACCTGCCGGTACTCCAGGAATTCGACACCATCGAGCTGGACACCTCGGAGCCCATTGACCTTCCCCTTCTGCGCTTTTTTGAAAAACGCAACCGGACCAAGCTGACGCGGCTGGCGTAGGATATGCTGAGAGGGATGTTCAACATGGGACAGATGGCTGTTCGGGCGGGGATGGTTCTCCTCGTGACGATCTTGTCCGCCTTCGGTGAACCCGCAGGCCAGGAATATCCCCAGATCAAAGCTGCCGTAAAACCCTCTGCCGCCACGGTGGGGGAACCTCTGGAATATCGCGTGACCGTGGGAGGGCGGAACCTGAAGGGTATCGACGTGCGCCTTCCGGAGAAACGCGTCTTTATCCCAGAGCCGGATAAGAAGAAGGGAGAGAAGGAGGATGGCGCATCCAGGGTGCCGCTCTACATCATTCAAGACGCCCGGAAGGAGGACCGGTCGGAAGGGGAGACCGTCTACCTCACCATCGTGGTGACCCTTTCCTATTACAGGACCGGCAGGCAGGCCCTTCCGGAGATTGATATTCTGGGATCCGACGGAACAAGGATCGGGTACAAGATACCCGAGGTGGCGATCAAGGCGGTCAACGAGAAGGGGGAATTTCAGGACATCGAGCCCCCCCTGGAACTGGGGGGGAATTATCGGAGGCTCGTCTATCTGGCGCTGGGTCTGCTGGCTCTGGGGGGAGCCGTTTTCGGCCTTCTTCAGTATATCCGGCGCAGGAGGGCCTCGGCGGTGGTCCCGGTGGAAGCGGTTGCTCCTTACGCTGTCTTTGTCCGGGAGGTGGAGCTGCTGAAGGCCCGGGGGCTTCTGGAGGCGGGGCAGATCGGGGAGTTCGTAACGGGGCTCTCGGACATCTTCCGTCGCTTCCTCTCGTCCCAGTTCGGTTTTGACGCCCTGGAGATGACCAACCCGGAGATACTGCGGGCTCTGGAGAACAGGCTCAGTGCCCTGCGCTATGGGCGTATCTATGCCGATGTGGAGCGCATTCTCTATCTCTGGGATCTTGCAAAGTTTGCCGAATACGCGCCGCCGGCGGAAATCCTTCTTTCTAATCTCGATGAGACGACAGCGGCGGCCCGGCGGCTTTCCGGGGAGTAGTCTATGGACATCAACGAATTTCAGAACCCCGCTTATCTCCTCCTGCTCCTTCCCCTGGCCCTGATGGTCTTCTGGTATCTTTACCGGAAGCTCTACCGGCGGGGAGCGGCCATTGCCGTCTCCTCGGAACGGATCATGACCCGCCGGCCCTCCCTGCGCGTTCGGCTCTATCCCTATCTCCCGGTGCTGCGCGTCCTGGTTCTGGTCCTTCTGATCGTGGCCCTGGCGAGGCCGGGTAAGGGAACGAGCGAATCCAGCGTCAAGAGCTCGGGGATCGACATCATGCTGGCCCTGGACGTGTCTGATTCCATGATGGGACAGGACTTTCAGCCGAAGAACCGGCTGGAGGTCGCCAAGACGGTCATCAAGGACTTCATCAGCCGGAGGAAGACGGACCGGATCGGGCTTGTGATCTTTTCGGGGGAGGCGTATCTCCAGTGTCCTCTCACAATAGACCATGAGATTCTGAGGGACATTCTGGAAGAGGTGGATTTCGGGTCCGTGGAGGAGGAGGGGACCGCCATAGGCGAGGCGGTGACTCTGGCCGCCTCCCGGATGATGGACAGCCGCGCCAGGAGCCGCGTCATCCTGCTGCTGACCGACGGAATGAACAACCGGGGGAGCATCGATCCCGAAACGTCCGCCCGGGCGTGCGGCGATCTGGGGATTCGCGTCTATACGGTCGGGATAGGCAAGGAGGGGCGGGTGCCCTATCCGGCGGACGCCGCTTTCCTCTTCGGCAAACGCTATATGGTCAACCATTTCGACGAGAGTATTCTTAAAAGCATGGCCCAGTTGACGGGGGCCCGCTTCTACCGGGCCACCTCGAGCGGGGTTCTATGGGAGAAAATCCGGGATATCGACCGTCTGGAGAAGAGCGAGGTGGAGGTAAAGTTCTTCCATGAGTTCTCGGACCGCTTCCAGTTTTTCCTCATTCTGGCGGCATTCATCTTCTTTGCCGAGATCATGCTTCGTTCGGTCTTTTTCAGGAAGGTGCCATGAGCTTCGGGAATTACGCCTACACCGCTTATGTGGTCCTCTTCTGCCTCATCGCCCTGGTGCTGTACCTGGGCTATCTTTTGTGGAAGGTCCGTGTTCTCCGCCGGCTGATTCCCCGGGGTGACGTGCGGGAGGGACTCGTCAGGCGTCGGGGGTTTCTGGTCCGCCTGAAGGAGGCGGCGCTCATTCTGGCGGTGCTCCTCTTCGGTGTGGCATTGCTCCGCCCGCAGTGGGGGGAAAAGATGCGGGAAGTGCGCAAAGAGGGGGTTGATATCATGGTGGCCCTGGATGTGAGCCGCAGCATGCTGGCCCGGGATGTAAAACCGAGCCGCCTTTCCCGGGCAAAAGATGCGGTGCGCTTCCTGGCGGAGAGCGCACGGGGTGACCGGATGGGACTGGTTCTCTTCGCGGGGGATGCCTTTTTGCAGTGTCCCCTCACGGCGGATCTGGGGGCCTTCCAGATGTTCCTCGCCGCTGCGGGGCCTGATTCCGTCCATCTGCAGGGGACCGACCTGTCCCGCGCCTTCGAGACGGCCTATCGGGTCTTTCAGAAAAGGCGCAACACCTCCCGGGTGCTGGTGATGATTACCGACGGTGAGGATCACGAGGGAAATGTCGAAAGTGCGGTGCGCCGATTCCGGGAGCTGGAGGTGGCGGTCTACACGCTGGGTATAGGCCGGGAGAATCCCGAGCTCATCCCCGCGGACGGGAAGGACGACTCCGCTGATATCTTCCTCCGGGACCGGTCCGGCGGGCTGGTCAAGACGCGCCGGAACACCGATCTCCTGAAGAGGATATCCAGGGAAACGGGCGGGGAGTACGCGGACATCACCGACAGCCTCTCGGGAGTCAGCGGAATCGTGCGCATGCTTTCGGAACAGACGAAAAACGAATACGGCTCGAGGATAGTCAAGGAGCGTCAGGAGCGTTATCAGATCTTCGTGCTGGCGCTGATCCTGCTGCTGGCTGCCGAGCTCTTCCTTCCCGAAAGGAGGTTGGAATAGATGAAACTCCTGCTGAAGGCATTCCTGCTTCCGCTTATCACCCTGCTCTGCCTGGCCGGATGGATGGACCCCTATCACGACGAGGTGAAAGCGGGCAACGGCAAGTATCTGCAGAAGCTCTATGAGGACGCGGCCAATCACTACCGGAAGGCCCGTCCCTGCGCCCCGGATAAACGGGAGCAGAGCAAGCTGAAATTCAATGAGGGGGCGGTGCAGTATCAGAAGGGGGATTATGACGCCGCCATAGACAGTTTCCGGCAGTCCCTTCAGTCCGAGGATCGGGACGTTCAGAAGAAGGCCTTCTTTAACATGGGCAACGTCTATTTGAAAAAGGGGAACATGGAGGAGGCGGTCAACGCCTACGTGAGCGCCCTTAAGATAGATCCGAATTATCTTCCCGCCAAGAAGAACCTGGAGTACCTCATGAAGAAGAAGGACGAGGAAAAAAACCGGGAGCAGGATAAAAATCAGGAGGGGCAAAAACAGCCCTCCCGGGGCAAGGATGAAAAGGGGAAGGACGGAAAGAACAAAGCAGAAAAACAGAAGAGCTCCGGAGGGGAGGCCCGCATGAGCAGGGATCAGGTCATGAGGATCATGGAGTCCATGAAAAACAAGCCGGTAAGGCGCGATAAGGGGAAGGGTGATGGCGAGCGGTATCTGGAAAAAGCCTGGTAGAACGGCGGTCTTACTTATCCTGGGTCTCTTTCTCCCCCTGCCGGTTGCGATGGCCAGAGTGACCGTGGAGACGGTACTGGAGCCTTCCCGAGTGGAGGTGGGGGCTACGGCCACGCTGCAGATTAAAATATCCGGCGCCGATAACGCGGAGCCGCTGGAAACTCCCGTGGTGAAGGGGCTCGTCATCGGCCAGGCAGGGGTGTCCCGAAGCTTCCAGTTCGTCAACGGGAAGACCTGGTCGGGGATTACACTTTCGTATAACGTAACGCCGGAGGGGGGCGGAAAGTATACCGTGCCGCCCATCCCCTTCATGGCAGACGGGGCCCGGTACCGCTCCAGGGCCGTGAGTCTTCTGGCTGTCCGGCGGGGCACGATGAGCGGAAGCGGGCCGCAGCGCCTTCTCACCTCCGTGAGCCTGGACCGGAAGAGGTTTTACGTCGGGGAGCCGGTGATCCTGCGTTATTATCTGCTCCACTCTGGTCTAAGCCTGGATGAGAACCCGGCGCTGGAAAAACTTCCCCAGGCCAGGGGCTTTCTTCTGAAGCAGATTGATGAAAAACCTGAGGAGGGCGTTCTTTCGAAAAACGGGCGTGATCTCGTCAGGACTCATGCGGCCACCTTTATACTCATTCCCGCGGAAAAAGGGCGTCACACGGTAGGGGGCGGAAGCGCCATCGTTACCACCGAATCCCGGCATGAATTCTTTTCTTTTCCCCAGCGGAGGCGGGTCAAGTTCGAGACGCATACAGTGGATATACAGCCCCTTCCGGAAAAGGGGAGGCCGCCCCGTTTCGAGGGGGCCGTGGGGGACTTTACCCTGAAGGCGGAGTTCGACGGCGGACCTGTCCGGGCCATGGAGGAGAAAAAGATCACCGTAAGGATTGCGGGAAGGGGGAATCTGATATCCCTCTCCCGGCCCTACTTCGAGGAGATGGCAAAGGATGTCCGCGTTCTGACGGACGAGTCTCCTGCGGAGGTGCATCTGGTGCGGGACGGCCTGGAGGGCGCAAAGACCTTTACGCTGACCCTGATACCGGAAAAGAGCGGAACCGTAAGGGCGGGCAGCATCCTCCTGCCCGTATTCAATCCGCGCAGGGGAAGCTACGAGACGCTGAAATCACCACCAATATCCTTTGCAGTCCGGGAGGGGGCATCCCCATCGGCCTCTGTCAAAGTAAAGGGGGAGGAGGGAATGGAAGTCAACTGGTACCTCATCGCCCTGACGCTGCTGGCGGTCTGTGCCGCCGTCGCGGCGGTGATACTCTGGGAGAGGAAAAAATACGCTCAGTTCACCGGGGGGACGGAGAAGCGGGAACCGGACTCCCCCGCGGCGGAGAGGGAAAAGGGGGCCGACGGTTGGGACCGCGGGATGCGGGACATGGCTTACGCCCTGCGAAGGGAAGACCGGGTCCTCTTCCTGAAGTCGGCCGAGAAGATACTAAATGCCCTGGCGGAAAGGGTAAACTCCGATGGAGACGATGCGGGACGTATGAGGCTCTCGGAGATCAGGGAGCGGCTGTATGCGGTCAAATACGGCGGGGCCGCCGCAGATATCGATGCGCTCCGCTCCATGGCCGCAGAGATCAACGGTTTCATCCGGTCTTTGATCTAAAGGGGGCCACGGGAACGGGGGGTCAGGTTTCCCGCTTGGCCTTCTCCCAGAGGAGGTCCATCTCCTCCAGGCTCATCTGCTCCAGGTCCCGTCCCGTCCGGTCGCTTTCCTTCTCGATGTAGCGGAACCGGCGCATGAACTTGTCTATGGTCCTGCCCAGGGCCTCCTCGGGGTTTATCTTCATGAAACGCGACAAGTTTACCATCGTAAAGAGGATGTCTCCGATCTCCTCGGCCATGTGCTCTTCATCGCGGGAGAGGAGCGCTTCCCGGAACTCGCCGACCTCCTCCTCCAGCTTTTTCTCCACGTCCTCAATGCGCTCCCAGTCGAAACCCACCCGGGCCACCTTCTGCTGAACGCGGTAGGCCTTGAGGAGCGAGGGCAGATGCACCGGCACCCCGTCGAGGATCGACTCCCGGTGGGATTTCTCCACCCGCTTGATCTTCTCCCAGTTGACGGTCACCTGTTCCTGGTCCATCACCGTCTCGTTTCCGAAAACGTGCGGGTGGCGCCGTATCAGCTTGTCTATGATCCCCTGCGCCACGTCGTCTATGCTGAAGGTGCCCTCCTCGTCGGCGATCTGGGCATGGGCGTATACCTGATAGAGGAGATCCCCCAGCTCCTCCCTGAGCTCCGCAGGGTCGTCCTTCTCGATGGCCTCATGGGCCTCATAGGCCTCCTCGATGAGATAGGGTTTGAGGCTTTTGGAGGTCTGGGCCCTGTCCCAGGCGCAGCCGCCTTCCCCGCGCAGAATGGCGGCAATTTCCCGTAGCCGATAGAGGGGCTTGTCTTCCTTGAAATTCATTGTGCTGTTCCTTAGACTGAATATGCCGAAGCATGGCGGGTTTGGTGAAAATCTGTCAACCGGTTTTCGGGCAATGCCGGCGGTGTGGAATAATCATTGACAAAAGGCCCCGGGGGGGTGATGATTCAGGCGATGTGATTCTATGACCTCCGGAGAAGGCGCCATGAAACCGTATTTCCAATGCCTGCTTTTACCGCTTTTTATCGCCGGTCTGCTTGTGGCCTCTCCGGCCCAGGAAAAGGGGCCGGTAACACCGGTCCCGGCGGTCAAGAAGGATTTCATCTTTCTGGATGTCTTCTCCGGGGCCAGTTTCGGGATATTGGACGCCAAGTTCCATAACTCTTCCGAGCTGATTACAGAAGGGGACCTGGGACTTACCAGCCTTCCCTCCGGGGATTCCAACAGTTATGAAACCTTCAAGATGAACAGCCTCAAACTCAACACGGCGCCGGTCCTGGGTGCAAGGGCGGGGATTTACAGCGAGATCGTGGGTTTCGATGTGGAGTTTCAGCATGTCAAGCATCGCACCCGGGCTCAGGGCGCCAGGCTCAACAGGAGCGGTCTCTCTTCGGATGTGGAGCTGGATGACGGCTATCTCGTCGTGGAGTCCTACATACTTTTCGTGGATCTGCTGATACGGGTGCCCCTGCAATGGGCCCAGCCGTATCTATCCTTAGGGCTGGGGGACAGCTTCAACACCGTTTCAAGCCCCCGGGCCTATTCCTATCATACTGTAGACCTGTTTGCCCCCTCCTTTTCCGAGAAAAAACAGGGCTGGGCCCTCAAGGCCGCCCTGGGTGTCCGGAAGAGCCTCCACGCGCATTTCGATCTTTTCGTCGAGTGGCGGTATCAGATGAATTTTTTCAATTTCAACCGGAATGTCCCCTACGAGAAGGACGAGATCCTCATGCGGACCCAGCAGGTTCTGGCCGGGGCGGGATTTACCTACTGACCCCCGTTAGTTCTGGGCTGCCGCTCCATCACCCCCCTTTCTGCTCAGGTAGAACCAACCTGCGACGCTGGCAATCATGAATCCCAGGGCCACAAACTGCGCCTGTGTCATGCCCAGACCCATCTTGGGATTGGTGCGGATGAATTCCACCAGAAATCGGGGTAGACCGTTGAGGAACAGGTAGAGGAAGAAGAGTTTTCCGGGTATCCAATCCCGCTTGCGAAGCTGCATCATGAGTCCCACCACGATGAAGGAGAAGAAGACCTCAAAGAGCGGTGTGGGGAAGACCGCAAGGGAGGAAGGGACGATGCCGTTGGGATAGGGTGTCCCGGTAAAGGCAAAGGGCATATCCGGCCGGGTCAGTATTCCGAAACAGCCATCACCCGCCACATGACAGCCGAAGCGTCCAAAGCAGTAACCCAGGGCCAGCGAAGGGGTGACGATGTCGCAGATGTTCAGCAGGTTCTCCTTGTTCCGCCGGATGATGATGTAGCAGAGCAGGAAGGCGAGGATAAAACCCCCGTAAGCCGAAAGGCCGGCGCCGGAAAAGAGCATCTCCTTGGGATTGAGGAAGAACTCGTCGAGGTGCTCCAGGATATGAAACAGCTTGGAACCCACGATGCCTCCTGGTATGGCCGCCAGGAGTATTTTATACGCCAGCTCCGGGTCCATGTTCCGGATCTTTAACTCCCTTTCGAAGAGCAGAAAAGCCAGATAGAATCCGAGACCCAGCATGACGCCGTAGCCGCCTATGGAGATGAACTTGTATTGGAACAGTATGGGGTACATCGGCACCTCTCGATCTTTTGGTTTTTGCCGTTTATGCAGCCCCTCCGCAAGGCGGGGTCTGCAGCGGACAGGGGACGGTTGCATGACCGTTTCCCCAAAAGGGGCTCTTTTAGGGGTGATGTCAAGAAATATTTCTTTCTGCGGAAGGGTGCCAGGACCGGTTCCCGCGGTAAATCGGAAAAAGTAGGTCTTTTATGGTTGCGGTCAGAATTATTACTTTACAAACCGTTGCATGTGCAACTAATGTGTCAGCTTCGCCAACAGGCGGAACACCGACGTAATCGAGGAAAAATGGAAAAGGCTTTGATAGGAAACCGCTGCCGTGACCGGAGGGCAGGGGATGAACCCCTGGGGAGAATGATCGGTCATACGGCCCTGCTGCTGAAAACAGAGCTCTCCCGGGAATTCCGCCGCCAGGGGCTCGACATTACCACGGAGCAGTGGATGGTCATCATCCATCTCTGGGACCATGAAGGACAGTATCAGCGGGAGCTGGCGGATCATACCTTGAGGGACAAGCCCGCCATTACACGGATCGTGGACAGGCTGCAGAAAGACGGGCTCGTCCTTCGGAAGACCGATGAGAGCGACCGGAGGATTTATAAGATATACCTTACCGACAAGGGCCGCCAGCTGAGAAACCGGCTCTTTGAGGTGGCCTGCGAGTTTGAGAGCAGGATGCTGCGGGGTGTAAAAAAAGACGATATTGCCTCCCTCCGGAGGATTCTGTCGTCCATCAGGAAAAATCTAGAATGAGGATAAGGAGGATTCCATGTTATCATTGAGAAGGCTGGGCCTCTGTACGGCCCTGTTGGCGCTGCTGTGCGTTCATCCCCTGGAAACGACGGCCCAGGAAAAGGGAAAGGGGTCAGAGCCCAAAAAGGCCGGGGATGCCGGGATTAAGGGAGGCAAGGGGCTTGCCGATGAGATCAGGAAGAGCAAGAAGCTTCAGTTGACCCTGGAAAAGGTGGTGCAGTATCTGCTGAAGCAGAATTTCGACGTTCAAAAGGCGGTTCTGGATTATAAGGGCAGTTATTCGGATCTCAAGCGCTATCAGAGCCGGTATGATTCCAATCTCTACGGAAAGGCCAACTATTCCCGCTATGAAAGCCCTCCCGAGAATCCCCAGTCGAAGTTTCAGGGGAGCGAGATCATCAAACACACCTATGAGGTGGGGGCCGCCCGGCAGTTCAGCACCGGAACCAAGATACAGGTGGGCGTCAACAGCTTGTATCAGAACGTAAAGGGAGCGGAGATCAACATGGGGCCGCTGGGCACCATCAACATGGGCGGCGCCGGTTACCAATCCGGGGTGCTGGTAACCCTGAGCCAGGAGATACTCAAGAACTCCTTCGGTCTGGCGGACCGGCTGAGCGAGAAGAAGATCGAGAATGCCGCAGAGATCAAAAAACGACTGGTCAAACAGTATCTGTCGAATCTCCTGGTGGAGGCCCTGATAGGCTACTGGAACGTGTCCGTGGCGGAGGAAAACCTGACCACCACCAGGGTGGGTCTGGACAGCACCAAGGAGATTCGGGACCTGATGGTGCGGAAACTGCGCCTGGGGCTTTCGGAGAGGGAAGACCTGCTGGACTGGAACAGCAAGGTGTTGCTCAACCAGAACTATTACGATCAGGCCGGTAAGAACCTCTATGACGCCCGTCTGGCGGTGTTGCGTACCCTGAACCTGGACAGCAAAACGGATTTTGAGATCGGAAAGACCTTCCAGACCACGCCGCCCGACGTGAGCTTCGAGCGCGCCCTGAAGGATGCCTATGCCAAGCGGGTGGATCTTATCAATCAAAAAACCCTCTTGAAGAATGCGGAGCTGGAGTACCGTATTGCCAGCAACACGGAAATGCCCTCCATGAAGCTTAACATGAGCGCCGGCAACACGGATTACAGCGTGGAGGGGTACTCCAAGACCTTCAACGACGTCAACAAGCAGTGGTCCGTGGGGGTCGAGGTGAACTATCCCTTGGGCAACACCGAAGCGGACGTGCGCATGCATGACGCCAAGCTCAGCTATGAGCGTACGCGGCTGGAGATGAAAGACATGGAAAAGCGGATCCGGGACGAGGTGGACTCGATCGTCAAGCAGTGTGATGTGAGTTACGCCATGTACAAGCAGACGAAAAAATCCGCCGAGTTCGCCCGCAACTATTACTATCAGGTGCTGGCCAAGTTCCGCAGGGGGAGATACAGCGCGGTACAGTTGAAACTGGCCCTGGACAGCTACATACAGATGCGTCAGTCGGAACTCAAAAGCCTTGTGGACTACAACATCGTTCTCCTTCGGAGGGATCTCAGCCGTAATGTCATTTTCGAGAATTTCGGCATCAACGTGGAGGATATTCTCGATAAGGAGATCAAAAAGCTTTCCGACATGGAAAAGGCGGCCAGGGACTGAGGATTTTACCGGGCGGGTCCCGAAAGCCGTCTTGCGGGACCCGTAACCGATTTTCCTGTCCCCCGAAGCCCTTGTCATCCCTGCCTGCTGCCCTATCACCCTTTATCCCTTCCTTTCGTAAACTTTTACCCCGGGAGCAATTTTTTGAAAAAAATTGCTTGTATTTACGGGGGAATATGAATATATGCTTTCCGTTCATGCTGTTAATATAGACTATAAGTATATAATATATTATATATCATATTGTATTATTATGTCCTTTCCGTACATTCTGAGCTGTCGTACCCGATGGAGCGGAGGGGTCAATAAGGGGACATAATTCGTGTCGTTCGAGGCGGTGAGATGTTCCCGTCATCAGGACTAGGAGGTATTTATGCAGAGCGTATTGGAAAGAGTGAAAGGGGATGTGCAACCAGCTCCCTGGCGGGGATTTTCTTCAGGGGAGTGGCAGGAGGAGGTCAATGTCCGGGATTTCATTCAGAAGAATTACAGTCCCTATGAGGGGGACGGGAGATTCCTGGCAGGACCCACGGAGGCCAGCCGGGAGCTCTGGGCGCTCATAAGCCAGTTGATTAAGGAGGAAAGGGAGCGTGGGATTCTGGATGCCGACACCGATGTCATCTCTTCGGTAGTCTCCCATGAACCGGGATATATCTGCCGAGATCTGGAGCGGATCGTGGGGCTGCAGACCGAGAAACCTCTAAAACGGGCCCTCCTTCCCTTCGGGGGGGTAAGGATGGTCAGCCAGGGGCTGGAGGCCTATGGCATGCGTATGTCGGAGGATGTGGCGAAAATCTTCAGGAGATACCGCAAAACGCACAATGAGGCCGTTTATGACGCCTATACCGAGGAGATGAAGAGGGCCAAGAGAAACGGCATCATCACCGGCCTGCCGGACGCTTACGGGCGGGGACGCATCATCGGTGATTACCGCCGGGTGGCGCTGTACGGTGTGGACCGACTCATCGCGGAGAAGATGCGCGAGAAGGACCTGCTGGACTATGATTACGTGGAATCCCCCATCGTGCGGTTAAGGGAGGAACTCTCAGAGCAGATACGGGCGCTGGGGGAACTGGCTGAGATGGCCGAAACTTACGGCTTTGATATACGCCGTCCCGCCGCCAACGCGCAGGAGGCGCTGCAGTGGACCTATTTCGGCTACCTGGGGGCCGTGAAGGAACAGAACGGAGCCGCCATGTCCCTGGGACGTGTTTCCACCTTCCTGGACATCTACATCGAAAGGGATATGGCGGAGGGCAGTCTCGCCGAGGAGGAGGCCCAGGAACTGGTGGATCACTTTGTCATGAAGCTTCGTATTGTTCGCTTTCTGAGGACGCCGGAGTACTCCCAGCTCTTTTCCGGCGATCCCGTCTGGGTCACCGAGGCGATAGGCGGCATGGGAGTGGACGGACGAACCCTGGTGACCAAAACGAGCTTCCGGTTCCTGCACACCCTGAACAATCTGGGGCCGGCGCCGGAACCCAACCTGACGATTCTCTGGTCGGAACATCTCCCGGGGAATTTCAAAAATTTCTGCGCCCGCGTTTCCATCGAAACCAGCGCCGTTCAGTACGAAAACGACGACCTGATGCGTCCCTATCACGGGGATGATTACGGCATCGCCTGCTGCGTCTCGGCCATGAGGATCGGGAAGCAGATGCAGTTCTTCGGGGCCCGGGCCAACCTGGCCAAGGCGCTCCTCTATGCCATCAACGGCGGTCGGGACGAGAAGACCGGTCAGCAGGTGGCCCCGGAGTTCGCTCCGGTCACGGGAGAGTATCTGGATTATGATGAGGTGATGAGGAAGTATGATCAGGTGCTGGACTGGCTGGCCAAGCTCTATATCAACACCCTGAACATCATTCATTACATGCACGACAAATACGCCTACGAACGGTTGCAGATGGCCCTGCACGACCGGGACATCATCAGGACCTCCGCCTGCGGCTTTGCCGGACTTTCGGTGGTGGCGGATTCCCTGTCGAGCATCCGGTACGGCCGGGTGCGGGTTGTCCGGGATGAAACGGGGCTGGTAAAGGATTACGTGCTTGAGGGAGAGTATCCCGCCTTCGGCAACAACGACGAACGGGTGGATGAGATTGCGATTGACGTGGTCCGCCGCTTCATGAACCGGCTAAAACAGCACAAGACCTACAGGAACTCCACGGCTACTCTGTCCATATTGACTATCACCTCCAATATCGTATATGGAAAGAAAACCGGCAGCACTCCGGACGGGCGCAAGGCAGGCGACCCCTTCGCGCCGGGAGCCAATCCCATGCACGGCCGTGACAGGAACGGCGCCCTGGCCTCCATGGCCTCGGTGGCCAAACTACCCTACGAGTATGCCGAGGACGGCATCTCCTACACCTTTTCCATAGTCCCCCGGGCCCTGGGTAAGACGGAAGAAGACCGGGTGGCTCATCTTGTCGGGATACTGGACGGATACTTCTTCGAGGGGGGGCATCATGTGAATGTGAACGTCTTTGACCGGGAGACCCTGCTGGACGCCATGGATCATCCGGAGAAATATCCGCAGCTGACCATCAGGGTTTCCGGGTATGCCGTCAATTTCATCAAACTGACCAGGGAGCAGCAGCTGGATGTTATTAACAGAACCTTCCACGAGAAGTACTGATTGCCCCGCAGCGGAACGGACGGGCCGCGTCCATTCCTTCGAGACCTGCGGTACCGTGGACGGCCCCGGAATCCGGTTTGTGGTCTTTCTGCAGGGTTGTCCCCTGCGCTGTCTCTACTGCCATAACCCGGATACCTGGAAAAGCGGGGAGGGGGCTCTCATGCGGGCTGATGAGATCATGAGGGAGGTTCGCAAGTACCGCTCTTTCTTCCGCTTTTCAGGAGGCGGGGTCACGGTCACCGGGGGGGAGCCCCTGATGCAGCCGGCGTTTGTGTCGGCCCTCTTCGAACTGTGCGGCGCGGAAGGGATTCACAGGACCCTGGACACATCGGGCTTTGCCTCGATCAGCAAAGCCGCCCGGGCCCTGGCCCTCACGGACCTGGTGATGCTGGACATCAAGTCCATGGACCGGGCCATGCATAAAAGGATTACCGGGGTCGATCTGGCATCGGTTCTGGTCTTTGCCCGCTGGCTGTCCCGCAAGGGGAAGCGGATCTGGATACGCCATGTTGTGGTGCCCGGGCTTACGGATGACGACCGTCAGCTTTCGGATCTGGCGGATTTCGCAGGTTCCCTGGAGAGCGTGGAACTGGTGGATATCCTCCCCTTCCAGAAGATGGCGGAGTATAAGTGGGACTATCTGCACTACCCCTATCAGCTCGGAGAAACCCGGCCGCCCTCCCCGGAAAGGATGGCTGAGATCGCCGGACTTTTTGCCTCCCGGGGCCTGAAGGTTCGTTAGACGACACCTCTATTTTTCCCTGTAAATCTCTTTATAGGATTCCGGAACGTTGTTCCAGTTGATCTTCCTGGCTCCGTGCTTTCGCAACAGCGCGACCATGACGGAATTGTTCTGCATAACGGCGTAGGTAAGAGGTGTGTTGCCTCCCGGTCCCACTGCGTCCGCCTGGGCTCCATTACGAAGCAGCAGTTCCGCCGTTTCCGCGTGCCCTGCATAGGCTGCGGCCATCAGGGGGGTTGAGCGCTGCCCGTCGCGGGCGTCCAACTCGGCCCCTTTCCAGATCAGGAGCTTTGCCACATCGGTCATCCCCTGACGTGCCGCAGCATGGAGGAGGCTGTACCTGTTGTCTTCCCGGGCGTCAGGGTCGATCCCCTGTTCGATGATCTTCATGGCCCGTTCCGAGTCGCCCTTCCGGATGTGCTGAAAAAGGGCCCGGGTCATCCCGTACTCAAAGCCCTCGGGTCGCCGGAACCTGCCGCTTACCGCATCCCGGAGCACCCTTTTCAGGATTTTCTTTCCGGTATAATCCTCCGCTGTTTTTCCATGGGCGTCCCTGAGACCGGCATTCGCATCGCTTTCCAGCAGGAGGATCGTCATCTCATAGTGGTTCTCCTCGGCAGCCGCCATGAGAGCGGTTTTGCCGCCGCTTCTTCCGGTTCCCCATTCATTGACATCGGCTCCCTTTTGCAGCAGCTCGCGGGCGAGTTCTATCTGATCGCCCCGGGCCGCGGCCATGAGGGGGGTCATGCCGGCAAGGCGTCTGATGCGTTTGGAGGCCTTTACGCTTAGAGGTATCCCCTCCGCCGTCAGCCGTTTCATGAGCCTTGTGTTTCCCGTGAAACAGGAGATCACCAACGCATCGGCGAGGATCTCGCCCCCTTCGGGGGATTTCTTAAGGGGGGGGATGAGCAGAGCGGCAATGTCATCCCGGGAGACCTCGGCGGCGTAATGCAGGGCCGTGGCCCCGGTGCGGTCTCTATGATCAGCCCGGCCGCCTCCAGCCAGGAGATATTTAACTGTAAGGCAATCCCCCCTGCGCAGCCTTTCCTGTTCCTCCCTGGCCCGGGGGGTTCCGAGAACGGAGTGGCGCCGGTTGTCCGCGGCATGGATCATCGCCGTCCTGCCGCTGCTGTCCACCGCATCTGCTCTGGCCCTGCGGGAAAGGAGGTATTTTACCACCGGGGCGTGGCCTTCCCGGGCGGCGATCATAAGCGGGGTCATTCCGTAGCGGTCGGCAATCTCAAGCCCTGCCTTTCTTCCCGCAAGATAACGGACGACTTTCAGCTGTCCCCTCCAGGCTGCATGGAAGAGGGGGGTGTAGCCGTGGGAGTCCCTGGCCTTGATGTCCACGCCCAGGCGGGCCAGGCTCTTTAGGGTCTTCAGATCCCCGTCATCCGCCGCCTGCCAGATGTCCGCCGCTTTGAGGGAGGCCGGGGCCAGAAGGATCATTAACGCAAGCATGCAGTTTTTCATCATGAAGAAAGCCCCCTCTGGGAGTTGCCCTGCCTGGCATTCATGATTCTTTCTTGACAGGGTCTCCTGATAGTTTCTGCTGATCAAAACATCAATTATATCCATAATTTCCCAAAAGGCATCCATGAACAAAAATGTAAACCGATTTTTCGGACTTTTCCTGCTCCCGCTCCTGGGGGCTACCTGTACTCACGGTTCATCTTCCCTGAAGGATGGTTCCCCTGTTTCAGGGGGGGGATATGCGGAAGGGCATCCCGGCCCGGCGGGATTCCGCTTTGTAATTCAGGACGGCCATACCTCGCGGATATGGAGCCTGGCCTACAGTCCCGGGGGCGATATCCTGGCGTCGGGTTCCCACGACGGGACCATACAGTTGCGCAACCGGGACGGGTTCCTGCTGAGGACGCTGCGGAGGGAAACCGGGGGAGTCTTCCCTGGCTTTCTCTACAGTCTGGCCTTCAGCCCTGATGGAAAAATCCTTGTGTCGGCCTCCGATCATGATTTGCAGATATGGAGTCGTGAGGGGCGCCTTCTGAAGACCATACCGGCCAACGGGGCCTATGCCGTGGCCTTTTCGCCTGCCGGCGATGTCTTCATCGCGGGATATATGGACGGCCGAATTGATGCCTGGAGCCCCTCGGGCAGGCCGGTCAAGACGTTCCGGGGACATACCGGTCAGGTCTATGGCCTGGCCTTTGCGCCCGGAGGGGATCGCTTTGCCTCGGCCTCCCAGGACGGGACTCTGCGTCTCTGGCAACGGAAGGGAGCGGTCCCCCGCGTCCTCCGGGGACACGGGGGGTATGTAAACTGCGTGGCCTGGAGTCCCGACGGTAAGACGATTGCCTCCGGTTCCGATGACGGCACAGTGCGCTTTTGGGCGCCTGACGGATCGAACCTGAAGGTCCTTAAGGGGGCCGGGGGGATGGTCCGATCCCTGGCCTTCGACCGGGACGGAAAGATGCTGGCCATCGGTTCCGAAAAGGGATTGATTTCCCTTCTGGAGGTGCGGACCGGCAGGATCAAACGCATAAAGGGGCATTCCTCCGGTGTGTTCAGCCTGGCTTTCCATCCTGACGGAGACCTCCTGGCCTCAGGGTCGGGAGTGGATGACCGCCGTCCCCTGGCCCTCAAGGGGGTCAATGTCATAAAACTCTGGAGAACCGACGGCACACTCCTTCGGGTTCTGGAAGGACACCGGGAGAGAATCAATAAACCATGCTACAGCCCCGACGGCCGACGCTTCGCCACGACCGCCGATGACGGTTCGATACAGCTCTGGGAGGATGACGGGCGCCTGATGAAAATACTCCGGGGGCATAAGGGAATCATCGGGGCCCTCGCCTTCTCCCCGGACGGCAGACTGCTCGCATCAGGGGGGCGGGATCGCACGGTCTGTCTCTGGGATTCGGAGGGCCGCCTGACGAGGAAGGTGAAGGGTCATATGGGGACCGTCACGTCCCTGGCTTTCGCACCGGACGGGAAGGGCTTCGTCTCTGGAGCCGAGGACATGACGGTGCGTTACTGGAGTCTTCGCGGAAAAGAGATGAAGCGACTCCTGCTCTATGAAGGAAAGGTTGCAGGGCTGCGGTTCTGCGGACAGGGAACTCTGGCGGTTCTCACGGACAGGGGCATCCTGCATCTCTATGATGCCGGGGGGAATCCTGCGGGGAATCTTCGTTCCGGGGGGACACGCTTCCAGGAGCTGACCCGGGGATTATACTGCGCCGGCCAGCTCAACAGCCCCTATGGTGCGCTCCGTGTAAAGATTTCTGGCAACGAAATCAGAGTGGAGGGAAACAGGACTATGACGCTTAGGGGGCACGCTACGGGAGTTACAGGTGTGGCATTCAGTCCGGATGGCAAGAGGCTCATCTCCACCTCGGGGGATGCGACGGTCCGGCTCTGGAACCTGGAAAACGGGAAATCCATGACTCTCATCCCCCATGATACGGGGGAGTGGTTCATGTTCAACGGTGATGGATACTGGGACAGCTCGCGGCGCGGTGGGAGTGAAATTGCCATGGTCAGCGGCGATGAGGCCTGGGGTGTGGATCAGTTTGCAGCGGTCAACAACAGACCGGACCGGCTCTACGGTGATGTTTTTCCCGAGAGGAAGGATTTGATCGCCCATTATTACGCCCGTTATCAAAAAAGGCTGGAAGGGCTGGGGGTCGGTGATAAGACTCAGCGCCGGAATCTCGAGGCGCCGCGGGCGCGCATTCTCTCCTCGGCCCTTAACGGCCCTGATGCGAATCTGCGCTGCCTTTTTCAGAGCGGCCGTTACCGGCTTGTAATGTATAATCTCTACGTCAACGACAACCCTCTCTTCGGATCTCTCGGGAAAAAGATTACCGGAGGGTCATGCCAGGTGCGGGAGCGTATCCGGCTCTCTCCGGGAAGGAACAAGGTGGAGGTGAGCTGTTTCGACGAGCGGGGCATCGAATCCTTTCGGGCTCTTGCCTATCTCCGGAGGGAAGACCGGGCCCGGGGTGATCTCTATTTCCTGGGTTTTGGTGTGTCCCGCTATCAGAGGGAGTATCTGAACCTCAAATACGCCCATAAAGACGTGAAAGATCTGGCCCGTCTCTTCCGGGGGATGGAGGGCCGGGGATTTAACCGGGTTCATGTGAGAACCTATCTGAACAGCGAGGTGACGGCGGAAAGCATCCGGCGGTCAAAGAGCTTCCTTGAAAAGGCGGCAGTGGAAGACACCTTCGTTCTCTTCATCGCCGGACACGGCATGCGGGGGAGGGACAACCTGGCTGCCTACTACTACCTCACTCACGAATCGGACCCTGAGAACCTGAAGCGGACGTCCGTGGAATACTCTCAGATCGAAGGTCTTCTGCAGGGGATCGCCCCCCGCAGCAAGCTCTTCCTTATGGACACCTGCGAGTCCGGTGAAGCGGAGGAGGGCATGGTGGAAGATGTCAGCAAACGTGCCAGGGGTCTGGGACTGCGGGGAAGAGCGGTGGAGTTTGGCCCGAGAGGGTTCCGCGTCAAGTCCTCGGCGGGAGTACGCGGGCGGGCCTATCTTTGGCAGAGAGACCGGTTCATTTACAATATTCTTGCCCGTCGTTCCGGGGCGGTGGTATTCTCCGCCAGCCGGGGAGGGGAGTATTCCTTCGAAAGGGACAGTCTTCAAAACGGGGTCTTTACACGGGTGATTATCGAAGCTCTTAAAGGAAGGAAGGCGGACAGGGACAGGGATGGCCAAGTATCGGTGGATGAGCTGCGGGATTATGTAAGTCGGAAGGTGTCCCGAATGACCGGGGGTCTCCAGAATCCCTCGGTAGACAGGGATAATCTCTATCAAAAATTCGGATTTTCCCCTGCTGTACCTTGAGGTGCCCGGATAGCTAAAAAAAACGATTTACAATTCCCCGAAAGGAATGTAGAATGCCTCCATTCAATCTGGTAAATGCGCCTGCTTTGGCCTTTTCTCTTCCGTTAGATTGTTCCTGAGAGAGGAGAGCTGCACGGGCGTGAGGGGATTGTTCCCATTCAATGCTATACGATCAGGTGGTACTGCGGTGAGCCAAAACAACGATGTCAGTCAGTTCGGATTCTTTCAGCGCCTCAAAATCAGGTCCAAGCTTATATCCATCATCTCCCTCATCATCGTCGTTTCCCTCTCGGGGATGATCTTCCTCGCAACCTATTTCTTCAAGAAAGACACCAAGGTGCGCATCGAGGAGCTGGACCACAAGCTCTCGGAGATCATCTCCCTCAAGGTGAGAGCGGATTTTCTTGCCGTTGTGGAGAAGATGAACATCATGGGAACCACGATGCTTCAGTCCTTCAGCTCCCAGGGCCAGAAGAACCTCTTCCTGGATCTCTTCTTCCGTAACGACAAGGATTTCATCTATCTGGTGATATCCGGCAGGGACGGGGACAAGCTTTCGCTCAGGAACTCCATATATAACAGGGCCTTCCTCACCGACAATCAGATGAAACCAGAGGATCTCGAGGAGGCCGTGCGGTCCAACGTGAGTATGTTTATACGCTCCTTTGCCGATGAAGCCGTGGTGCATAATGTTTCGGACCGGTTCAAGATGCCGGTGATCGCCGTAAGTTTTCCTTTCCAGCGCGCGGGGGAGAGGGTCAATACAATCATAGTGGGATTCATGAAGCTGGACCGCTTTCTGCAGGCCTTTAAAAGTTCGGGCTATATCGAGACTTACATGGTGAACAACCTGGGGGATATCATAGCCCATTCCGACAGCAAGATCGTCCTGTCGAAGGGCAGCTACATCAATATACCCATCGTGCAGATGATGCTCAAGAGCCATCAGGAAAACGCCTTCAAGCGGTACAAGGATCAGGAGGGAAACTATCACCTGGGTTCCTTTAAAAAGGTGGGATTTGCCGGAGTGGGGGTCATCGCCACCGTTCCCGAGGAGAAGGCCATGGCCGAGGTCTTCCGTATTCAGCGACGAAACATCATGATCATGGTCATCGTGCTTAACCTGGCAATCCTCATCGTATACTTCTTCGGCAAGACCCTTACCACTCCCATCATCCGCCTGGTGGACGCCACCCGGGAGATCGAGAAGGGGAACTTTCATGTCGGCATAGTCCCCGCCAGCGGCGACGAGATAGGCGATCTGACCAGTTCCTTCGTTGCCATGGGCAAGGGACTCGAGGAGAGGGAAAAACTGAAGGAGACCTTCGGTAAATTCGTCAACAAAGAGATCGCCGAGCAGGTTCTCAAAGGAGAGATCAAGCTGGGGGGGGAGCGCAAGAATGTGGCCGTCTTCTTCTCGGACATCCGCTCCTTTACAGCCATATCGGAAAAGCTTCAACCGGAAGAGGTTGTGGAATTCCTCAATCAGTACATGACCCGCATGGTCAATTGCGTCAACGATACCTTCGGTGTCGTGGACAAGTATATCGGCGACGCCATCATGGCAGTCTGGGGCGCTCCGGTGTCCCGGGGCAACGATACGGAAAACGCCGTCAACGGGGCCCTCATGATGCGGAAGGCCCTGATGGAGTTCAACAGGGGACGCGGCGGGGATAAAAAACCGATCATCAAGATCGGCTGCGGGATCAACACCGGTCCCGTTCTTGCGGGGCAGATCGGTTCCGAGGACCGAATGGAGTATACCGTCATCGGCGACGCGGTCAACCTGGCTTCCCGAATTGAATCCCTCAATAAACCCTTCGGTACCGATATACTCATATCTACCGATTCCTACGAAAAGGTAAAGGGTATTTTCCGGGTTGAACCGATGCAGAAAATCAAGGTCAAGGGCAAGACGGATCCTCAGCAGATATTCGCTGTCCTGGGGAGACTGGATGACACAACGGCGCCGCGCAGCCTGGAAGATCTCCGAATGCTTCTGGGCATTGAGATGAAGGGCAAACCTGCCGAAGATGTGGGAGAAGAAGTGAAATATGAAATTATTGAGTAGCGACTTTCTTGTCGTAGGTATCAGCACCGTCATCATCGCCACCTTCTCTTCGCTCCTCTATGTGGATTTTACGAGCCGTCTGGAGGTAGCCGACGCCAAGGAAATTGGAACCATCACCTTTAAAAAACGGGTGGCGCAAAGAAAGTACGGTTCCCAGGTTATATGGGAGGACGTGGAGCAGAAGGCGGTGGTTTATAATAACGACTCCATCCGCACCTCTGACCTCTCCGAGGCCGTCATTAATCTGAGTGACGGGACCTCCATAGAGCTGGACGAGAACAGCATGATACTCCTGGCTGAGGGAGCCGGTGCCATCAATATCAATTTCACTCAGGGGACCATGTACGCCAAGAGGGGGGATCTGGCAGGGAAGAGCCTCTCCAAAGTGAACATCATTTCCAAGGACGCGACGGTTTCCATCGAAAAGAGCGATGTGAAGCTGTCCAAGATCGAGAACCGGGAGCTCAATCTCTCCGTATCCAAGGGTACGGCCCGGATCAAGACGTCCACGGACGACAAGATAATTAAAAAGAATCAGAATGCCGTCGTCATCAAAGATACCAAGGAAGCCAAGATCGACGATGTTAAACTCAAACTGGTCAGTCCCGTTCCCAACCGCTATTACATCTCCTCCGATCCCCAGACCTATATCAACTTTTCATGGGAACCCCTTGATGATGTAACGAACGCCGTTTTCGAGATATCCCGGGACCGCCGCTTTTCCTCCAAGATCTCGAGTCGGCGTGTTGTTGCCACAGGCACGGCGGAAAAACTGTCCGGGGGGGAATATTACTGGCGCCTCAGGGCACAGAGCAAGCTTACCGGAAGGCCGGAATA
>CALCJG010000214.1 GCA_937967705.1 uncultured Spirochaetia bacterium | reverse complement strand
AAGAAGCCTTTTTATTGAGAGGGAAATTCTTGAGATCCGAAAGGAGATGGATATAGTAAGATCAGGCGTTGACGAAATAATAATGAAAATTAAGGCCAGCTTCGGCGATGGGTTGTTCGAGAATCCCAAGGAGTTCGTGGCAATCCTGCCTGCCGTGAAGAAGAAGAACTGTCTGATCCTTTTGAAAGAGTTATCTGAACGTAACAAGGTTCTCAAGGAGCTTTCTGAAAAACGTAATGAAGTCGAAAACAAGTTAAAACTGGAAGAAGAGCCCAGGATACTGATTACGGACAATGTTTTTCCAGGAACGGTCATCTTTATCAAGCGAAGAAGACGCATGATAGACCAGAAACTTCAGAATGTAAAATTCTTCGAAGATCCCGAACATAAAGTCGTTACTTTCAGCCAGGTCGTTTGAAATCCCTCCCTCAAGAATTATGGATTTTATTTGACAAAATTAGCAATTTTTGGGATTTGTGATACCAATTTTATGTGATCTGCTTATATTTGAGTACGAATGGCAGTTAAATAAGGAGGCGTATATGTTGCCCAATCTCGGTTTGCCGGAATTGATAGTCATTTTCCTGATTGTCCTGTTTCTCTTCGGGGCAGGAAAGATACCTAAGATAGCGAAGGACATCGGAGGAGGTATCCGTGAATTCAAGAAATCCATATCCGGTGAGAGTGACAAGGATAATGAAAATAAAGATGAAAAGAAATCGTAATGCAGGATCATAAGGCATTCATTCTTGGAAGAAAATCGGAGGCAATGCAAAAAGAGCTCATTACTTCCGATTTGTTCCCTTTTTATGAAAAAATTTTCGAGTATCAGGCTTTGTATTATAAGGACTTCTTAATGGAGGATTGTCTGTCGCCGGTGTCTATTAATAGCGCTTCTCCCATAATCAATGCATCCACGTTAACCTTTAATGCTTTTGCGAAGAGGATTCTCCTCAAATCATTAAATGAGCTGACAGGACTGATCAGACAGTATAATGAGGGGTTGGATTTCAGCTTATTCTTGGCTTCCGTGACAGATAGGGAGGGTCTCATCGATCAGAGCGCCAGGACATTGTTGAGTCTCAATGCTGACGCCATGAAACAGCTGGCTCTGGATCATCGAATGGGGCTGGAGGAATTTCTGTTCTTCCTGGTCAATTGGATGAAACCGGTATTTGTCAGCCAGCAGGAGAGGATGGCGGATTCGGTAGCTGTTGATGACTGGCAGAATGAAACATGCCCCCTTTGCGGTTTCTATTCTGATATTGCAATGATAGTGGGGGGTAAGGAAGGTAAGAGGTATTTGCATTGTGCGCTTTGCGAATGCCAGTGGCTTTATAAACGTGTAGCCTGTGCCGTATGCGGCAACGAGAAGCACAATACCATCGGATATTTCGAGATTGAAGACGATAAACTCCACAGGATTGATTACTGCGAGGTCTGCAAAGGCTATATAAAGACCCTGGTGATTGATAAGTTCAAGGAACCCTCCGATTATGACCTGGTCGTGGAAAACCTATTTACTCCCCATCTGGATTCGACGGCCATCGAAAGCGGGTATATGAGACCGTGAATAACAGGTAATCCATGTATATTCTTGCCGGCTCCAGCAGCGTCCTGGCTAACCACATTCTGCCGGGCTTCCGCGATCATTTCCAGGTCTGTGCCTTCGACAGGGACAGGGGGGATATCCAGAATGGGGATTTCGTTGCCGATTTGATTGATGAAATAAAGCCAACGGTCTTCATCAATTGCTCCCAGATGGATCATCTGGATGAGTGTGAATATAAACGGGATATCGCCTATTCAGTCAATGCGACGGCGGTGGGGAATGTCGCAAAGCTGTGCCGGGAGCGCGGAATACTTCTCGTCCACTTCAGTTCTTCCCATGTTTTCGATGGAACGGGAAACGTTCCTTTCGGCGTTGAGGATGCTCCTAATCCTATTTCTGCCTATGGCGACTCGAAACTCTTGGGTGAAAAACTCATTGAGGAGTCCGGATGTGACCATCTCATCGTGCGAGTGCCCGATGTTTTCGGCAGGGGAAATTCCTTTCTTCATCAGATAATTTCAAACATCAGGACCGACCGGCATGTCAAGGTGATGCGGGATCAAATCATATCACCCACTTATGCCCTGGACATCTCCGAAGCCCTGAGGGCCCTCTTGGGCAGGGGCGCAAGGGGCATCTTCCATTTTGCAAATGAGGGGTCCTGCCGTATGAA
>CALCJG010000213.1 GCA_937967705.1 uncultured Spirochaetia bacterium | reverse complement strand
ACCACCGAGATCTACACTCTTTCCCTACACGACGCTCTTCCGATCTATCATACATGCCTGAACATTGCATCGAAATCCGTCGAGACGAGAAAGGAAATAGCCGGACTGCTGAATTCCGAATACCTGGAATGCCGTATGGTTGAAGATATCATAGGAGTTGAGCTCGGCGGTACCCTGAAGAATCCGGCAGCCATCGCTGCAGGAATATTGAGCATTCTACCCCGTTGCGGTGATAATCTTGCTGGAGCGCTGATTTCCGAGGCCCTTAAGGAAATGATTCGCCTCGGGAAAGCCTTCGGGGTCAAAGAGGAGACAATTATTGATATCAGCGGTCTGGGGGATCTCGTAGCTACCGCACTCAGCGATCACAGCCGCAACAGGCGTTTCGGCAAGGATATAGCCCGGCAGATACTGAAAACGGGAAGCTCGGTCAACTTCTATGACAGGATTGTCATGCGTTTCAGGCCGGATTATGTGCTTGAGAAAATGAGCCGGCGCATGCATTACCTTGCCGAAGGAGCCTATGCCATCGAACCCCTACTGGAGTTCGCTGAAAGAAACAACATATCGATTCCAGTATACCGTTCGCTTTATGAGATTCTCCTCAACAAAAAAGACCCGAAGCTACTCATAGAAACTGTTAAAAATCCAGAGAAGTATGATGAGGTCTTCCGTAAAACGAAAATTCAAATTACACGACGCAAAAGGGGCATGGAGAAGGCCAGGGGGAGTGTCTTCAGAAATGTCATTATTAAAAGCCTCATCGATAAAATTGACAATAACGATAACCTGAAAGGCGATTTCCTTGATTTCGCTCGAGAAATGACTTCCAGATCCCTTGAGTATCAGCAGACAGATACTGGGCTCCCCTATATACCTGCCAAAGAGGAATACAGTATTTTAAAGAATGTAAGCGGTGACAATCTCTCCAAAGCGCTTACTCAGCTGGGGAGGATATATCTCAAAGAGATATCCGATACCTTCAGTTTGATAGCCTATAAGCTTTTTTATAAATATGTAGGCATCATAAATTTTGTAAATATTATCTTTAAAAGCAATTACAGCAAATCCTTCCTTCAGAAAAATATCCGGATATCAGGGGAGGTAAAAACGCTCAGGCAAATCAGTGAAAAATCCAATATCCTTTATACCGCCACTTTCAGAAGCTATTATGATTTTCTCTTCATTCAATACGCCCTGAACAAACTGGGAATGCATGCGCCTCGATTCATTATTACGAAAAGCATGGTGACCAATCCTTTCAAAAGGTTCCTCATGAAACTGGCCGGCGGGTATACGGTCGATCCTGAAAAATTCTCCAACCCCGTCTATCGGGAAATAATGAAATCCTATCTCTCGACACTGCTGGAATACGGTGTCCCCATTCTCTTCTTCCCGGAGATTTTTATTACCGATGATGCAGCGGCCAAGGATATCAATATGGAAGTTCTGTCTGCAACCATGGATACTCTTTTTTCCACAACGGAGGAAATCGCTATTGCCCCGGTGGAGCTATCTTATTTCCGTCATCCCGGGGACATCGATTTACTTCAATCCAACGGCAAAACGTCTCTTCGCAAAGTTATGGACAATGTCGTCTATATCAATTTTTCCAGGCTACTCTATTTATCCGATTACTCCTATAAAGATAACGCCGTCAGGGAGATTACCGAAAAGATCAACAGACGCTGGAGTATTGATGCTTATGTGTTTCCGCACTATGTGTTCTGCCGGTTCCTTAAGGAGGAGCAGTATCAATTAAAGCTGGATGATGCCAAAAAAAGGATAAAGCTGTTTATTGAAGATATGGGACTGGGGGATCGTTACAAAGCGAGGTATCTGCTGAAAACCGGTATCGAATTCCTGCGGAGCACCAAAACAGGCAGCCTTCAGGATAAAAACATAGAGGTAAACAATCGCGATACTGTAGATTATTTCGCCTCGTTGTCAGGGATTCGTTAAGAGACGGTCGAGAGTCCGGAATAATTCCTCCAGGGAGGAGGCTGTGAATACCGTACCCTGCCGGTCATCGAGGGTGGAATCCGACAATCGAGCACTCCAGCCTTCGGCGAACAGACAGTTGATGACAGGCTTTCCGAACTGCCAGGCATATGCCAGTTCGGAAAGCGTCCCCGCCTTACCGCCGATCGCAACAATAACATCCCCTGACAGCACATTAATGACATTACGCGCATAACCCAATCCTGTAGGGATGACGATGTTGCAGTACGCATTGGCATCGCTGAATTGACTTCCTGGGATTATTCCGATAACGACACCACCGGCATCACTGGCTCCCCGTGAAGCGGCTTCCATGACGCCACCGCGCCCTCCAGTGATGAGGACCCAGTTGTTTTCCGCAATATATCTCCCTATCTGATATACTGTATTTTCCAGGCTGTCATCATCACCTGAGCCGATGATGACAACCTGTTTATTTCTCATTGGGCACATCACCCTTTATTATGTATTGGCTGAAATGATAGTAATTGTTCCAAAACTGCTGAATTGTTTCTTCATCGGTGATTTCAAGTTTTATAATATCGTAGGGAATGGTAATTCCACGATAGGAGAAATCGATTTTTTTTCTTCGGTTGTTTTCATCATCCTCCCCCTTTTGCTGATAAAGGGCTATATATTCCCGGACAGACAGGGAATAACATCGAGAATTGTTCTTATAATAAGATTGGATGGTTTCCTTAATCACTCCGGATAATTCAAGGATAGACGGGATACCCATGTGGAGAAAAACACTGTCAATGGTTTTGAAAACAAAGAATACTGATACTATCCGGGCATTTTGTGATTTGTATTCTGTGATATAATCCCTGATGCCGCTGGCAATGTATTGGAAGTAGTTAAAATCCGTATCCTCTCCGGGAAAGGGCGACAGGAGATTCTTAAATATCGCTGCGGTTTGCTCAAAGTAATCCGGACTGAAGTAGTCTGATGAAGTAAGGGCCAGCAAAACTGTATTCGCGGCAAGGGTGGATGTAAGACATCTGATGTGGAGTGTATGAGAGAGTCGTGAATTGTCGCGCGGCGTCATTGTGACCCTTGTCCCTGATTTTAAATCAAGCCTCTGCCCAGTAATTTCCTCCATCGCCTTGGTAACGAGTCTGCTTTCTCCGTGGCCGGCCAGAATCTGATAATCCATGTCATGGATCTTTATCAAAGCGGAGGCTATGGTATAATTATTACTGTTGTGATGAGCCAGCATACCTTCAAGATAATGCCGGGAGTCAGACCCCAGAAGACTTTTTGATAGATGGGAATAGCGGCTGGATAGGTTCTGGTAACTGTCTTTTGCTTCTTCAAATGTTATCTGGCCTTTGCTGTAGGCCTTTATTTTTTCACCAACATCAAGGATTAGCTTTTTTACATCGTTTTGCATGATCTACCTAAAATAGAATAATGGATAACATCAACTATAGCATTAAACATATGCGTTACATTATGATTTTGTAAAGTGATAAACAGAGTGGAATCTAAAAATTCAATGCCTTCACCAATCGTCGGGCGAACTCGTAGAGGCGGAAGGTTCCGGTGATCAATAGTGCTGTATTTCCATTCATGCAATGTTTCAAATGATCACCGATATCCAATATATTGCTGCAGAGTATGATGGAACTCATCGACTTTTGCAATTCAGCAATGGCTCCAGCACTGAGAGACCGGGGATCATCAAGGGGATGGATAAAAAGCGGATGTGGACTAAACGATGTCAATAACTCCAGCAGAAGAGCATAGTTTTTATCCTTCATCAGGGATATCAGGCAGACAAAGTTTTTTCCCATGAACAGTCCCCGCAGGGTGCTGATCAGATTTCTGATGGCCTCTTCATTATGTGCGGGATCATAAATGACCAGGGGTTCCAGGGATAAGTATTCCATTCGGCCGGGTATCTGCAGGCGGGCAAGTGCTGATCGAATATGGGTTTCCCTCACTGAGAAACCCATGCTGGCAAGGAGACTGACGGTTTTTATAGCCAGACATGCGTTGCTAATTTGAGCGGGGGAGGGAGCGTTTAGATGTATGTCGCAATAATGGCACTCTTCCTGATTTTTTGTCTGAGTGTAATAGGTAAATTGCTGATGGTAATCAAACTGTCGTATATCCGATGAAAAGAAATCTCTGCCTGACATATATACTGAAGCCTTTTTGCTCAATGCCTCCTGTTCTATGACGTTTTTGATCTCCTCATCGTTGAACATCGGGACTACTACGGGTTTGCCCCGTTTGATAATCCCAGCCTTTTCCGCAGCAATGGATGCGAGGCTGGATCCCAGAAGAGCTGTATGATCCAGGGAAATACTGGTGATAACTGAAATCAGAGGCGTTATCACATTGGTGGAGTCCAGGCGCCCCCCCAGCCCCACCTCGATGATGCATACATCTGTATTATTTTTAAAGTGCATAAAAGCCAGTATCGTCAGCGCATCGAAATAAGTAGGCGCAATTTTTTTATAATTCGCTAGGGCCTTCTGAAGGTGCTCCATGTGGTCCAATAATTCCTTATCGGATATACGGCGACCGTTGATCTGTATTCTCTCGTTTAATCTGCGGAGATGGGGGGAGGTGTAGAGGCCTACGCGGTACCCGGCTCTTCGAAGAATTGCTGACAGCATTATGGAAACCGAGCCTTTCCCGTTGGTCCCGGCTACATGGATGCAGGCAAGCTCCCGGTGAGGATTGCCAAGAAGGGACAGAATGGTTTTAATATTCTTCAGGGAGTAGGCCTGAAAA
>CALCJG010000212.1 GCA_937967705.1 uncultured Spirochaetia bacterium | reverse complement strand
CAAGTTTTTCAGAGATCTTGAGAGCATTGGCGGCAATGGTGAGGCTCGGGTTGACCGAACCACCTGACGGCATGAAACTTCCGTCCAGGACATAGAGATTGCCGATCCCCCGCACCTGGCAGTCTGGATCAAGCACGGTGCTGGAGGTGTCCTGACCGAAACGGCAGGTTCCGAAGGCGTGGGAAAAGGTGACGATGGGCATGGTGACGGTTATCAGTGCGCCGGCCTTGCGCAGTATCCTCCGGGATTCCCTGTAGAGGGCCTTTCGGGCCTGCAGGTCCCGTCCAGCGTAACGGTGATATATCTTGAGCGCCGGCATGCCGTATCGGTCGCGGTTGCTCCAGTCTATGTAGACGCGGTTTTCCCGCTGGGGAACATCCTCGGCAATACAGAGGAGATTGACCAGGAAGCCGGACATGAAGGCGGCTACATTTTTAATTCCCCGGGGAACGTTTTCCTTGATGACACCCCTGCCCGGTGTATGAATATCCTGAATGATTTCCCAGCATCCCCGGGGCCCCTTCTTTTTCTCGGGATCCCCGAAGTAGAAATCCGGTACGGCCACCTGTTTGTGGAAGACCCTGTCGGGATTGGTTTTGAAGGGAAAGACCCCGCTGACAACGCCGTTTATATGCCGCATCAGGTAACGTCCTATGAGGGGGCCGTTGAGGGCATACTCATCGGCACCGGAGGCCAGAAGAAGATGGGGGGTTGCCAGGGCTCCCCCGGCCAGCACCACGGTCCTGGCCTTCACGTTGAATTTTTCGAAGGATTGCTGGTCAATGATGTCCACGGAGACGGCCTTTTTCCCGGAAAAGTTGATCCGAACCGCCCGTGTCCCCGAGAGGAGATGGGCTCCCGCTTTCAGCGCTTCGGGGATGACATGCACCGTGAGATCGTTTTTAGCCTCGATCTTGCAGAGATAGTGATCGCAGGTGCTGCAGAGGACGCATTTGCTGATGCCGCAATGTCCCGAAAAGTTGATGGCCAGCGGGATGTGGAAGGGGTGCAGGCCCATCTTCTCCGAGGCATCCCAGATTTTACGGGAGGGGGGGGATAACGCCTCAGGCGGAGGCTGGGGAAAATCTTCCTTCCTCGGGGGATCCGTGATGTCCTCCCCCCGTATTCCGGCCACTCCCTGGAGCCTTTCTGCTTCTTCGTAGTAGGGGGCCAGGTCTTCGTAACCGTAAGGCCAGACGGTTTCGCGGTTCCGCAGGGGGGAATCCGGCAGGGGGGCGCCCTGGAAGTCCTCTTCCCGCATGCGGAAGGCGGCCGCGCCGTAAAAGGTTGACATCCCTCCCACGGTGTCGTTGGGCCAGTCCTCTTCGAAGGAGCCTTTTTTCTGGTCTACCAGGGCTGGGGTCTGCCCGCGGTAGAGCGGGGGGTTGCTCAGATGCAGAATGTTTTCGTCCCAGCAGCTTTCATCGCGCATGGGCCATATTCCCCTCTCCACGATCAGGACTTCCTTGCCGGCCCTTGCCAGGTTGTAAGCAGCGAAGGCTCCGCCGAAACCGCTGCCGATTATGACGTAATCATAGCCTTTTCTGGGTTTCATCAGATTAGTCCGTTAGATGAAGGGCCAGACGGCCTTCTGGTAAGCGCGTATGAACAGGAAGAGGAAGGCCCCCCCCTCCAGTATCCAGGGCCATGCTTGTACATAGCTGCCGATGAAGGTTTCCCATCCGAAATATCCCGTATCGGCCCACAGGCTCAGGGTGTAGCGTTTTTTCGTGAAGGGAAGGAACAGGGGGAGCCCCACACTGCTGGGCATATCCGCCAGGAAATGGATAATGAGGCTTACGGCGGCAAGGATGGCCCAGGCGGAATTGAAGGGCAGCAGCAGCAGCGATACGGCAAGAATAAAGGCCAGGGAATGCGACCAGGTGCAATGAAAGGACGGTTTTGCGATTTTCAGCCATATGGGTATGACGTCCAGATTGGGAAGCCAATGGGCCAGCATGGAGACGGCGATGCTCTCGGCGGAAAAGGCCTCCATCTGTCCCCCGGTGAGTTCCGGGGCGTAAGAGGAAATGACCAGGGCTACGGCAACATGTCCAAGCTGCATTTATTTTTCCTCCTCATAAAAGTTGATTTTCAGAAACTCTTCCCTTTTTGCCTTGGATGCCGGATCAAAGAGAAGGGCCACTCCCATGGCCACGATGAAGGAAAGGAAGTAGAGTAAAATCAGCTGCCCCTGGGTAAAGGGCCGCCCGGGGATCTGGAATACCAGAGCCGTAATGGCGGCAATGACCCCGCCCAGAAAGAGGGCGATCAACGGTGTTCTTTTGTGCATGGTCTGCTCCTTGGATTTAGGTCCTCCCCGCCGCGGGCAATTAATCGAAATACGGCAGGGATGAAACGGGATGAGAAGTATCGTCCATGGGCTATATAAACACAGCGACAGCCAGGAATCAATCGTTTTTTTCCCGGTGATGGACTGAGCCTAGAAAACAAACTCACTCTTGATGTATACCGTCCGATTGGCGCTCTTCCATCCCTGCACCGGTGTGTTTTCGTCCAGAGTGGTTTTGGACTTCTGATGCTCATAATAGGCCATGAGCCGGACGAATTTGTTAAAGGCGTATCCGGCACCCGCAGCCCAGAGGGTTACGGTGGACTTTTTGCCCTTGATCTCCTCCGCATATCCCTGATCGTATTTTGTGATTCCCACGGCATAACGGCCTGCCATCAGAAAGGGCAGACCGACGGCCCTTTTCAGGTTGGCCAGCAGGTAAGCATCGGCTATCTGATATTTCCTTTTGACGGGAGAGGCATCGGGAACGGCATCCGCCGTCTTCCATCTGGAGTTCCCCAGAATATAGGAGAATCCCGCTTTGATGTATTTATGGGAATAGGCAACGGTCCCCCCGTAATAGGAGACCCTGTTGTCGCTCCGGTACTTCTCGTCCTGGGTCTCCCGGGTTTTATAGTAACCCGCCAGGGCCAGATCCTCGAAGGGTTTTATGGTGAGCATGCCGAGATAGGCCTTGCCGTCATCATTGCCCCCTTTCCCGTCTTCGGCCGCGGCTCCGGAGTTGGCCTTTTCGTCCTTGCCCTCGAAACCCTCCCCGTGTGTCACCTGAAGAGCGAGTTCCGCCTTTTTATAAACGTCGAGTGAGAGACCGGC
>CALCJG010000211.1 GCA_937967705.1 uncultured Spirochaetia bacterium | reverse complement strand
CGAGGAGAAACACCGCGCCATCAAGAAGGCGATAACAGAGCGAAGAAACGGGGATAGAGCCGAAGACCCGCTGATCCCCGGCAGATATTACTGAACGTACGGAGGAGAGAGATGCCGGAACTGATACAGATCCTGCTCATCAACCTTGCAGCCGTCGCGCTGCTCGAGACCGTCGGCTGGCTCATCAGCCTGAAACGGAAGGACGTGACCATAGCGGACTCCCTCTGGGGACTGGGTTTCATAATAATAGCGTGGCTTACATTCCTGCAGGGGGATGGACTGTTTTTGAGAAAACTGATCATCTCGGCGGCAGTAAGTGTATGGGGCCTTCGGCTGGCATATCACATAACCCGGCGCGGCAGGGGCAAAGGGGAAGACCCCCGTTACACGGCATGGAGAAAGGAGTACGGCGCCAGGTTCCCCCTGGTGAGCCTCTTCAGGGTATTTCTGGTTCAGGCGCTTTTCATGTGGCTCATAGCAATGTCCATCCAGGTGGGCCAGGCAGCCCCGCAGCCCGGTCACATCACCGTCATGGACGTTGCGGGGATGCTCCTGTGGCTAGCGGGTTTTCTCATTGAATCATCCGCAGACAGACAGCTTTCCCGGTTCATTAAAGACCCGGCGAACAAGGGCAGGGTCATGAGGTACAAGCTCTGGCGGTACAGCCGGCACCCGAACTACTTCGGTGAGTCGACCATGTGGTGGGGGCTGTTTATCGTCTCCTGTTCCGCGGAGTACGGTCTGTTCACGATCCTGAGCCCGATCCTCATTACCTACACCCTTCTGAAGATCACGGGCGTTTCGCTCATGGAGGAGACCATGTTCAAGGACGATCCTGAGTACGAGGAATACAAAAGGACGACCAGCTCTTTCATACCCTGGTTTCCCGGCAGGGGGTAGATGCATATACACGATGATCTTAAAATACTCCGAGGGAAAAGGCCGTTCATCTTTTCAACACGTCCCAGACGACTATGCCCCTCCCATGGAGATCCCATAAAAACCCCGAGGGCAGGAGGGTTTTCGGCCGAAAACCCCGACAGAACCTCGGAGGTATTATTTCTGATATTTCCCCCTCCTACCCGTATACCTCAAGGGATCTGTAATTTTTGTCACATTGCAACCCGGCCCCAAAATCATCCGCCAAAGGCGGATACAAACCGCCCATCTGTCCGAGGCGAGCTCCGCGCAGCGGACGAGCTGAGTTATGGGCGCCAGCCCCTCCGGCGACTGAGGAGGGCGCGGGGAGGTGCAGGAGGGGTTTTCGCCTAAAAACCCCTCCTGCAAACCCGGTTCCTCGACAGGAACAAATTCCCCCACCCCCGGCAGGGAGACTCATGACAGCATGGCGGCAACGCTCAAGTTGAGAATCAGGAATGGCAAAGCCCCCCCGCCCAGGGGCAAAAACCGAAAGGAAAACCCTTGACAAATCTTCCCGCGTTTACTATATATACGTATAGTAAACCATGGACGAGTACCGAATCATACTGCACGTGGATATGGACGCCTTTTTCGCGGCCATCGAACAGAGAGATCACCCGGAATACCGGGGCCGCCCCGTCATTGTGGGGGCCGATCCGAAGGACGGTAAAGGCCGGGGGGTCGTCTCGGCGGCCAGTTACGAGGCCCGGCGGTTCGGGGTGCACTCCGCCCTGCCCATCTCCGAGGCCTATCGGCGCTGTCCCGGAGGCGTCTTCGTCAAGCCGCGGATGGGCCGCTACGCCGAAATCTCCGACCGCGTCATGGATATCCTCGGCCGCTACTCCCCCCTGGTGGAGCAGATCAGCGTGGACGAGGCCTTCCTGGACTGCACCGGCACGGGCTCCCTCTTCGGCCCCCCGGAGGTCCTGGGCCAGAAGATCAAGAAGGCCGTCCGGGAGGAGACCGGGCTGACCGCCAGCGTGGGGATCGCCTCCAACAAATCCGTGGCCAAGATCTGCTCCGACCTTCACAAACCCGACGGCCTCACCCTCTGTCCTTTCGGGCGGGAACGGGAATTTCTCGCGCCCCTTCCCGTGGAGCGGATCTGGGGCGTGGGCAAAAAGACCCTGGAGGTGCTGCACCGCTACGGCTACAGGACCATGGGGGATGTGATGAACCGGGAGAAGACCGTCTTCGAGGGGCTCCTGGGCAAGATGGGCTATCATATCTGGATGCTGGCCAACGGGATCGACGACCGGGCGGTCTCGCCGGGATGGGAACGCAAGTCCATGAGCGAGGAAACCACCTTTGAAAAGGACGTTTCCGACGACGAAACGGTGCGCCACGCCCTCCTGGCCATCGCCGACAGCCTCTCCCACTCCCTCCGCCGGGAAGGCTTCCAGGGGCGCACCATAACGCTCAAGATACGCCTCCAGGGCTTCGAGACCTACACCCGCTCCCGCACCCTCTCCCGGGCGGCGGACGACATGTTCACCCTGCGGGACATCGCCGAGGAGCTCTACTCCGCCGTCAACCGCCGCGGAAGGAAAATCCGTCGCGTCGGCATCAAGGTTTCCGGGCTGGAGGAGAGCGGCAGAAGGCCCGGGGAGGAGCAGATGGAGCTTTTCAGCGACGCCGGCGGGGAGTTCGAGGGGAGCCGGAAGAACCGGAAACTGGAGAACGTCCTGGACCATCTGCGGGAGGAATTCGGGAGCCACGTCTCCCGGGCGAGCCTGCTGAAGAAGAAGTGATATCAGGGACGGCGGAAGAAGACCCGCAGCCCGGTAAGCTCCACCATCTCGCTGTAGCGGTCGCTGAAGCGGCTCCAGAGCGGCTTGAGGCTGCGGTATTCCTGAATCCAGTCGAAGAGAAGCAGATCCAGGGCGCTGCTCTCCGTCCAGTCCACGTCAGTATCGTAACCCAGCACCATGGCGGCCCCGGTGCGCCGGATAAATTCCCTCACGGCGCCCTCCCCCTTCCGGGTAGTGCCGCAGGTGCTGAAATGGACGACCCATCCGCTGAAATCCCTTCCCATGTAGCCCGCCAGTTCCTCCAGGGTTATCTCATCACCCCGGGCCGTAACGATCTGTCCGGGGCGCCCGTGGAAGGCCAGGTAGAGCAGACCGGGCTCGCTCCCCCCGCTCAACCGGCCCAGGTTGTAGCCCAGCTCCTCGCGGGTGTTGCAGGGCAGATAGCGGTAGCGGAAACCCTTGAGCCGGGCGGCCGCCTCTATGATGGGGAGCACGCTCAGGGGCTGATCCACGTTTTCGTCCCAGAGAGACTCCAGGCAGGCTACAGTCTTCAGATACCCCTTGCGCTCTTTCTCCACGGACGGCCCTCCCAGAAGGAATGATATCATTGAAGGGTCAGCGAAAGGCACGTCAAGAGAATTACCCCCTCATCCCCGCCAAATATTTCCCCATTTTTCTTGACTTTACCGAAAAGAGGGTCCATACTGTTCTGCGGTGATGGGCGGCGGGGCATAACCCTTAGAGGTTTTTCGCCTTCCCGGTTGGTAAAATAAACATAAACGGTCTATTTGGAAAGGGGATTACATCAATATGTGTTAAGAAGAGTCGATGCCGATCCCTCTTAAGATGTTTCTGCCTCTGGTAACCTTCGTACTCTTTTTCCTGCCCGCGGCGCGGCCGGCGGAGGCCGGACAACCCCTGATTCTCCAAGAGAACCTGAGCCGCATGGGCATCGGGCATCAGATGGATTTCCTGGTGGACCCCGGCGGCCGGCTCACACGGGAGGAGGTCTCGTCTCCTGCCCGCGCCGGGGAGTTTACCCCCTGTCCCAGGGACAATCCCAGCTTCGGCTATGTCAAGGGGGCCCTCTGGCTGCGCCTCCCCGTCCGCAATCCCGGAAAGGGCCCGGCGGCCTGGCTCCTGGAATTCAACTATCCCATCGCAGATCACCTGGAACTCTACACCCCCTCGGAGAAGGGTTTCGCCATGCACAGGACCGGGGACCAGTATCCCTTTAATAACCGTCCCGTCCGGTACCGCACCTTCGTCTTCCCGGTGACATCCCCCCCCGGGGACAGCATGCTCTACCTACGGGTACAGACCAAGGGATCGCTCACGGTTCCTGTCAACGCCTGGAACCGTGATTCCTTCGACCGCAAGAAGGATGCCGAACAGCCGCTCCTCTGGATGTATTACGGCCTGATGCTCTCCCTGTTCCTCTACAACATGTTCATCTTCTTCTCCACCCGGGAGAAAAGCCATCTCTACCTGTCCCTCTTTACCGTGGCCATCGCCCTCTATACCTTCATACACAACGGGCTGGCCTTCCAGTTTCTCTGGCCCAATCAGGTCTGGTGGGGCAACATAAGCCATCCCCTCTTCATCTTCGCCAGCATTGCCGGGGCCATTCAGTTCACCCGGAGCTTTCTCAATCTCAGGATGAGCTTCCCCCGGATGGAGCGTATCCTCACGGTCAGCCTCATCACCTGCTGCGTCCTTCTCCTGACCCCTTTTCTCTTTGACTACTATTACATCACGCAGGTTTCCACCGTTGCGGCAGGCCTCAGCGCCGTCATCATGCTGACCGCCGGCTCCATCCTCCTGGTCAGGGGCTACCGGCAGGCCCGCTTTTACATGACCGCCTGGGGCCTTTTCATCCTGGGCACCATCTTAACCTCCATCAGGGCTTACGGTCTTATTCCGGACGATTTCCTGGCGGCGTGGAGCTATCAGATCGGTTCGTCCCTCCTGGTCCTGCTCCTCTCCCTGGGGGTGGCCGACAAGATCAACGAGATGCGCCTGGAGAGGGAGAAGGCCCTTAAGGCGCTGAGGGAATCCGAGGAGAAATACCGCTCCCTGGTGGAGAACGCCCACGTGGCCATCGTGCTGATGATCGGCGACCGGCCGGTTTACGCCAACCCCGCCACCTTCTCCATTTCCGGATACCGGGAGGAAGACTTCTACCTGATGAGGGCCAGGGATTTCATCCCGGACATCGGGCCCTATCAGAGCGAGACCATCTACAAGTACTACAAGAAGCATATCGAGGGCGGGGAGGACCCCTTCCAGCACGAGGGCAAGGTCAAGATCGCCGGGGGCAGGATCATCGACGTATACATATCCTCGGCGCGGGTGAGCATAGGGGATCAGAAGGGGGTGATAACCATCTTTACCGACATCAGCCGGATCAAGGAGGCCGAGCTGAAGATCATGCACCAGTACGAGGAGATCCAGTCCCAGTACGAGGAGCTGGAGGCGCTGAACGAGTCCCTGGTACAGACCCACCACGAGCTGCTTCAGGCCCACGACAATCTGAACAGCGAGAAGGAGCGCCTCTCCGTCACCCTCAAGTCGATCAACGAAGGGGTCATCACGGCGGACACCCAGGGCGACATCGTCCTGTTCAACCCGGCGGCCCAGCGCCTGACGGGCTTTACGGCT
>CALCJG010000210.1 GCA_937967705.1 uncultured Spirochaetia bacterium | reverse complement strand
GTGGTGGAGCTCATCGACAGCCGGGACGACCTGGGCAACGCCATTGCGCTCAACTCCGCCCTCTTCAGCGCCACGCGCCTCATCGGTCCCGCCGTGGCGGGGGTTCTCATAGGGATTTCCGGAGAGGGGGTCTGTTTTGCCGTCAATACGGTCAGCTACATGGCGGCCATCACCGCCTTCCTCCTCATCCGTACGGCGGTTCCCCGCCGGGAGAAGGCCCCCGGAGGGCTCTGGGAGGAGATACGGGCGGGGGTTCTCTACGCTTACCGCTTCTCGCCGATACGGGACATCCTGCTCCTCATCGCCCTCATCAGCTTCATAGGGATGTCCTTTCCTGTGCTCCTGCCGGTCTTCGCCAGGGACGTCCTGGGCGGGGGCTCCCACGACTACGGTTTTCTCATCGCCTCCTCCGGGGTGGGGGCCGTTCTGGGCACCCTCTACCTGGCCCAGCGTGAGAGCGTCCTGGGGCTGGGCCGAGTGATCCTCGTCTCGATGATACTCTTCGGCCTGTCCCTCGTCGCCTTTTCCTTTTCCCGGCACCTGGCGATCTCCATGTTCTTCATGGTCCTCATCGGTTTCGGCATGATCGTCAATATCGCCGCCAGCAACACCATTCTGCAGACCGTGGTGGAAGAGGAGATGCGGGGAAGGGTGATGAGCCTCTACACCATGGCCTTCATGGGCACGGCGCCGCTCGGGAGCCTTCTGGCCGGGAGCCTCTCGGCCCGGGCAGGGGCGCCGCTCACCGTGACCCTGGGTGGAGGGATCATCCTTCTGGGGAGCCTCCTCTTCCTCCGCCGGCTACCCCATTTGCGGAGCCGCATCCGGCCGGTCTACCGCCAAAAGGGGATATTGCCGGAGATGGCCGCGGGCCTTCAGACGGCGGAGGCGCTCCGAGAGCCGCCGGAGTATTCCGGCAACTAAATGACGGGGATTTTGGCTCCGATGGGGCCGGGAGAGAACCCGGGTTTTAATGCGCCGGTCGTATCCTGCTCTTCTCATCCCTTTGATACAGGGATAAACGCGAAGGCCCTCCCGGAGCGGGACAGGGCCTTCGGATTATGGGGAGCGGGTTCTCTATTCGAAAAAGGTGAAATAGTACATAGCGGAAAAGGTGATGCCGTAATGGCTCTCGCTGTCGATCTTCAGGGTATCCTCGTCAATGGCCTTGTATTTGATGTATTGATAGCGGCCTCCCAGGGTCAGAACGGTTTTGATCGAGCTGAAATAATAGGCCCCTGTCGCAGTCGCATTGAATCCCTTCCCGGAATACTTGCCCCGGATTGTAGATTCTCCATAATTACCGTCGGGATTCAGGGGGCCCGTGGTCAGGTCCCAGCGGTAATTCTGCTCCGGTTGATAGACCCCGGAGAGACCCAGGATGACGGTGAGCGCCTCAGTGGCGGGAAGGCTCACGTTGACCCCCAGAGCATATCCGACAATGGAATTACCGGTTTCATCCTTGTATTTGGACTGATAATCCGCATAGGGGCCGTTGTTGAGGGATATGCGGCCGTTTTTTTTGTACAAAGAGTAGCTGGCAAATTTATATCCCGCGAATACATTCAGATACTGGTTGATAATATAAGCGAGAGTAAATCCACCATCCGCTCTATTCTTAAACTCGCGCTTTTGTTCCGTCCTGTAGTAGTTCCCGGACGGAGCGTGATAACCCTCGTATTTGGCGGTAAATTCGTCCTTGCTGGTACCGATCATCATATAGGCGCCGAGAGATACCTTTTTAAAGACCCTAAGAGAGAGGGCGGGGCCCACGAGGAGGGACGGGCCGATCTCGTCCACTCCCAGGGTCTTTTCGAAGGGGGGATTCCACCAGCTGTAATATGAGGTGAGCCCGACACCCAGATCAGCGGCAAAGGAGGGAGGGGGCAGGAAAAAGACCGTGAGGAATAAACCCAGCAGTATGGTTCTTACTTTCATCGTTTACTCTCCTTTTGGTTTAATATTATACAATTAAAATTTGATTATGTATGGTTAATAATGATAAAATTGATGTCAAGAGTTTTAATAAGGATAAATACAATCAAAAAACAGACTGACCAGTCGGTTTTTTGATTGACAAAGGAGGGAAGGGGTGTATGATGACATCATAAATACAGTAAATTCTGAGTGTCCAAGAGGTCTTTCTTATGAAAAAAACCCTGATTCTTGCTCTTCTGGTCGTTTTTGCCGGTGCCAGTGCCCTTTTTGCCGGCGGCAGCAGTGAACCCAAATGCAATACCAAGTATCCCATCGTTTTAGCTCATGGAATGGGGGCCCAGTACGAGATCGCCTGGGGAATCACCCATTACTGGAACAACATCCCCCAGGAACTGAAGGATGAGGGCGCCAAGGTTTATATTACCAGCGTTAACGCCCTGGACGGCACGGCCCAGAAGGCCGAAGCCTGGAAGAAACAGGTCCTTCAGATACTGGCGGTTACCGGTGCCAAAAAGGTCAACGTCATAGGCCATTCCCATGGGAGCGTTTACTCCCGATACGCCATCACCAACCTGGGTCTGGCGGACAAGGTGGCCAGCCATACCAGTATTGCCGGTCCCCACAGGGGCAGCTGCATCGCCGAGTTCGTACTCGATATCATCAACGGCGTTCCGGTGGCCGGCGACATCCTCAACGGGCTTGTGGTGCTCCTGATGGGCGACACGAACCCCAACGTGGTACAGAACCTTCAGGACCTTTCCCGGGCCTTCATGATAAACAGCTTCAATCCCAATACACCCGACAAGAGCGGTATCTACTATCAGAGCTTCGCTTACCGCATCAAAAACGTGATCGGGGCGGGCCTCTTCCTAGCCACCTGGCCCATACAGAAGAAGGTTGAAGGGGAGAACGACGGCCTTGTATCCGTATCCTCCGCCCAGTGGGGCAACTTCCGCGGTGTGATCGAGGGAGCCTCCTGGCTAGGAGCCGGTGTCAATCACCTGGGCGCTGTGGACATGCTCTTCGGCATCACCCCCGGATTTGACGCCCCGGCCCATTATGTCGATATCGTCAATGATCTGAAGAAAAGAGGGTACTGATCCCATAACCTCCTGAAATTGAACCATCAGCAACGACAGGGCTTCCGTAAAGAGCCCTGTTTTTTTATACGCCGGCTCCCTTGCGGGGCAAATACTTCTTTACAGGGATTCCGATATCCCGGATTCTCTGAACCGGATTTAGTCTGATACCTAATAATGATTGCGGGGGTGATGTCCGTGAAACCAGCGACCTTCCAGAAAAAACCGAAAATCCATAAGGCCAGGGCCCTTATCCTATGCCTCCTGCCGCTCCTTCTCCTCCCGGACTGCCGGCTGCTGCGGCATTACTACAAGGCCCCCGCTCCCCCGAAATCCGGTCTGATCGTCATCAAGGGACTGGGGAAGGACGTGACCGTGAGGCGCGACGCCCTGGGAACCCCCTACATAGAGGCCCGGAACGAGGAAGACCTCTTCTGCGCCGCCGGTTATGTGATGGCCAACGACCGGCTCTGGCAGATGGTGGCCATGAAGATGGTGATGCAGGGGCGCCTGGCGGAGATCGTCGGGAAGGACATGCTGAAGCTGGACGTCTTCATGCGCTCCCTGAACGTGAAGCACTTTGTCGACCGGGCCATGAAGGATTTCACGCCCCGCTCCCGCCGCATACTGGAAAGCTTCTCCCGGGGCGTCAACACCTACATGGCCACATGCCGGGAACTGCCCCCGGAATTCTCCCTGACCGGGTACAAGCCCGAGCCCTGGAGCCCCGAGGACTGCCTCTACGTCTTTGCCATGCTCAATATCAATGTCTCCTTCAACTTTCTGGAGGAGCTGCACTTCCTGATCCTGGCCGGCAAGCTGGGGTATAAAAAGGCCGCCTATCTCTTCCCGGTGTATCCCGACGAGGAGCTTCCCTTCGAGGAGGCGGAAAAACTGAAGGATATCCCGGCGGACAGGCTCCTGGGGGATAACGACCGTATTTTTGCGGCCGTGAACAGTCTCCAGAAACTTCTGCCGGTCAATTACCCGGCTTCCAACAACTGGGCCCTGGCGGGCTCCCGCACCGTCGGGGGACGTCCCATAATCGCCAACGATACGCACCTGGCCCTGATGATCCCCAACTCCTGGATGATCCTGCACCTCAAGTGCCCCACCTATGAGGCGGCGGGGGTGGCGGTGCCCGGCATACCCCTGGTGACCCTGGGATACAACGGAAAACTGGCCTGGGGGGTTACCATGGTGATGGCGGACAGCCAGGACATTTTCATCGAGAAGATGAAGCGGGAGGGAAAGAAGACCCTCTATCTCTACAAGGGGAAATGGCAGCCCGTTGCCACGCGCTCCGAGGTCTTCCGGATGAAGGGGGGCAAGAAGCTGACTCTGGAGATGTCCGGAACGGTGCACGGCCCCCTGCTCAACGAGGGGCTCAAGCGTCTGGGCAAGGAGCCGGAGATGGAGGTGCAGCCCCTGGAGATGGAATCCTCCTACGGCATCGCCCTCACCTGGGCCGTGGAGGACGGGGCGGGGACCTTTGAGGGGTTTTACGACCTGGCAAAGGGCTCCACGATGAAGGAGGCCCGGAAGGCCATATCCCGCATCAACAGCATCTACCTCAATTTCATCTACGGAGACCGGAAGTCCATTGCCTGGCAGGTCTCCGGAAAGTACCCGATACGTAAAAGGGGGAAGGGCTACCTTCCCTCACCGGGCTGGGACGGGGCCTACGACTGGAAAGGGTTCGTTCCCTTCAACGCCCAGCCCCACAGCGAGAATCCGGCAGCGGGTTATCTCGTCACGGCTAATCACCGCACCGTCAAAAAGGGATACCCCCATCTGCTCAGTTCCAGCTGGTACGCCCCCGAGAGGGCCCAGCGCATAGCCCAGGTGCTATCAAAACTCCGGAAGGGGACCTTCGAGGACATGAACCGGCTCCACTTCGACCGCCACTCCCTCCTGGCCGAGAGGATGCGGGATAAACTGGCCAAAGGGCCCCTGGCGGAGAAGATACGCTCTCTGATACCCGCCGACAGGGACAGGAAACGGGCGGAGCGGGTCCGTGAGGCCCTGGAGTTCCTCGCCCCGGGCCGCTTTGACGCCAATCTCACGGCGGAGTCCGCTCCCACCGCCGTCTACGGGGCGCTGACCCATTGCCTGGCGCGGGAGATATTCCTTGATGAGCTGGGCCCGGAGGACTCCCATGCCTGGGAGGCCTTCGTGCAGATGAACCTTCTTTCCTATTCGGCGCTGCAGGATCACATGGAGCTGCGTCACGACTCGCCCTTCTTCGACGACATCCGGACGCCGCAGAAGGAGGGCGCCGCGGAGATCTTCTACCGGGCCCTGGACGGGTCCATG
>CALCJG010000209.1 GCA_937967705.1 uncultured Spirochaetia bacterium | reverse complement strand
AGGGTTCGTCCGCCCCGTTTCCGGATGTCCACACATCCATCGGCACCGTCGGAACCCATACCCGTAAGGAGAATACCTATGAGGGAAGAGCCGTATTCCGATGCAGCGCTGGTAAAGAGGCGGTTGATGCTTGGTTTCTGATTTAGGACCTTGGGACCGTCGTCGAGCATCAGTTTCCCATTGTGGAATATGAGATGTTTCTCATTGGGAGCCACCAGCAGTTCACCGCGGCCGGGGAAGTCATTGTTCCTCGCAAGCCTCACGGTAAGCTCCGTTTCATTGTTCAGCCAGTTGGCGAAACCGCCGTCGAAACCTGTTTCCATGTGCTGAACGAGGACCATGCCTGTGGGGAAGTCTCTCGGTATCTTTTTCAAGAGGATCGAGAGGGCCTTGGGGCCTCCGGTTGATGCGCCGATTACGATCATCCCGTAACGGGAGTTCGGATTGACAACGCCGGCAGAGGATTTTGTCTCTCCCTTGATCTCGGGCAGCTTTACGGTTGCCAGACTTTTCAATCGCTTGATAAAATCGATGAAGAAATCGGGGTTGTTGAACTGGTCGATGTCCGGTTTCTTCATTATATCGAGGGCACCATGCTGCAGGGCCTTGAAGCTGTTTTCCGAATTGATTTCATTGGAAAAGATGATGATGGGGACTGGGTGGGACTGCATGATCTGCTGTGTCGCATCCAGGCCGTCCATAACCGGCATCTTGATATCCATAATGACAAGGTCTGGCTTGTGTTCCGCTACCATTTCCACACCTTTCAACCCATTGCTGGCCTCGGCTGCTATGGTTATGTCGCTGTTTCCCTCAAGCACCTGCCTCATAATGTTGCGCACCAGGGCTGAATCATCTACAAGGATTATTCTCATCAGTCCGTCTCCGATAGTATTTGGGATATCTGTTGAAGGATGATTTTCTTCAAGTCTACGAAAAAACCGATTCCCCTCTCCCCGCCGAAACGAAGCGCCAGAATACCCTTCGCTTGCAGAAGCGGACGTATGAGAGGGGGAGGGAAGGAAAGTGTTTCTAAAGCCAGCTCGCGGCGATGTATATTGCCTGGCAGCTTTAAACCGAGATTGTCCCGATTGATTACCGTCTCCTCTTTGCCTTCCAGGTAGCTTATAAGATTTGAGAGTGACGGCATATCCTCAAGGTTTTTTGTGATCAGGATCACCGATTCGCCCAGGCTGCCCTTGAGGCTGAATTCCGCTTGTACGAAAGCATCCGTGTTCAGAACGGCCAGGAGTTTGTTATTTTCCCGTAAAAGCAGAAGGTTTCTTGAAACTTCACTGAAAACCGCCTCGGGATCGAAGACCTGGCTCGACTGTATTTCGCTGCAGTTTATCAGCAGGTCCGCATCGGCATAGGATGCCACGATGAAATCTGCTAAGCTGTCGACAGTAGCTTTTTCAGGCATGAAGGAGGTCATTCTCCAGCCTCTTGAATACTTCATCAATATTGACGATGAGGATTTCCTGTCCCCCGTCCTCGAATGAGCCGTTGAAATAGGGAACCTCGCTGAAAGCAGCGGAAAGAGAGTGTATGGAACTCATGGGAACATCCATAATCTTCAAAACATCGGATATAAGGAATGCTGACTGGCTTTCCTCGATGTTCATGATCAGCACTTTCGATCCGTCCAGTTTTTCATTGTGACAAAGCACATGGAGATCAATGACTGCAAAGGGATCGCCATGCCGGTTGATGAGCCCCCGTATATAGGGGGGAACGAAGGGAATGAAATAAAGCTCGGAAAGCAGCATGATTTCCCTGATATGCCGGGAAGGGAAGGCGTACCGTTCTTCGCCCAGACCGGCCAGGATGAACTTCTCCTTCTGAATACTGTCTGCCGTTTCCTCAGCTTGATTCCGTACGCCTTCGGATAAGGCCTTCAGGATCTCATCGTTTTCCATATTCACCTCCCTTCAGTGTCAGTCGCATCATCATATCCTGTACCTGCTGATGATCATATCCAGCTCATCGCTCATATCGTGCAGTGTTTCAGAGGCGCTGGCGGTCGATTTGGTGGAAACTACGAAATCGTCAATCCCCTCGGAGATCTGTTTCAGTGTCAGAAGGATCTGTTCGAATGCCGCTACCTGCTGTTTTATGGAAGAGGCGATCTGGTCCGCCGATGTGGCGGATATCTCGGATGAGTTCAATATCTCATCGAAGACCTTCCGCAAATTCAGGGAAAGGTCCCAGCCCTTTTTGATTTTCTCGGTTCCGTTTTCAGAAGCGAAGATGAGATTGTCCGAGGACTTCTGTATCTCGTTGATCTTGGCGCGGATTTCATTGGTGGATGCCACGGTGCTGTCCGCCAGCCGCCGGACTTCACTGGCTACGATCTGAAAGTTTTTTCCCGCCTCTCCTGCGGCCGTTGCTTCGAGTTCGGCATTAAAGGCGATGATTTTTGTCTGGTCGGCAATACCGTTGATGATATTTACGATCTCCCATATATTGTCTATCCTTTCCCCCAATGATCGTATGCCGTTGATGGTCTCGTCGTTGGTCTGGCGTATTTCTTCCATACGGCCCAGGGTTTCCTTTATTATTCCGAACCCGTTTTCCACATATTCCTTGGTCTGATTGGCTATTCTCGCCACCTCGTCAATCCGCCCGGAAACCTTCCTGGAAAGGTTGTCGGAATCCTCCATGGTTGTTACGATTTCCTTGACTGAGGCCGCCTGCTGATTCGCCGTTGCGGAAATCTCCTTTGAGGACACGTTCAGGTCCTGGATGGAGCTGGTGAGCGTCCCGGTTACTTCCTTAACCTTCCCCAGGAGTTCGCGGAAGTTGCGGATCATGATGTTGAAATGACCGGATATCAGGCCGATCTCGTCGTGGCTGGTCACCTCTATCTCCTGATGCAGGTTGCCTTCGGATATCTCCGAGGTTATATCCTTGATCCTGTTAAGCGGGTTGAGTATGCTTCTCGAGGCGAGGAATATGATTAGAACGGAAAGCAGGATGATGAAAAGGGAGATGACGAATATAAGGACCAGAAGATTGACATTGCTGTACAGTTCATAAGCGGGTACGAAAATCCCCACGGTCCAGCCGGTTGTTCTGAGCTTTGCGTGGTAGAGAACAAAATCCTGCCCTCCGACTTCAATGTCCCTTCTCTGGATCTCGTCATCCCTGCTGCTCAGTATATCAGCGGCATGAGGAGCCAGTTCCGGTATCTTCCCGATGTTTTTCATTTCAATGGTCTTTACTTCCTGGCTTTTTACGAAGGTTGGCTTATACAGCGGATGGTATAAGAAATTGCCGTCTTTGTCCAGGGCGAAGGAGTAGCTGTTCTGGGAGATGGATATCTTGGAAAGGATCCTGTTGATGTAATCAAGGGTTACGTCCACCGTTGCAACTCCCGCAAACTTCCCACGGCTGTCGAAGAAGGGTTCGGAGCCCGTTACCATGATGACATCGCCGCATCCTGCATCGTAGTAGGGCTTTGTCCAGTAGAAGGATTGGAGCTTTTTGGGCTCAGCGTACCATTCATATTCATGATATTTATACTTGGAGAAATCCAGTTTTACTACGCCGATCTGAGCAGGGGATTTGGTCAGATCCTGGCAGGCGTAACTCATGGCGTAATAGTCACGCCGGCTGAATTTATAGGGCTCAAAGGAAACGCAGGAACCGTATACATCCAGGTTCTTCTCTAAAATTCCCGTAATCGTGGTTTCGATGGTTTTTTGGGGGAGATCGGGAGCCCTTTCCATGAATCTGGCGAGGATGACGGGAATCTGACCCGATTTGTTGAAATAGCCGTCAATTCCCGCTCTGTATCCGTTAACCGCCTCCCGTGCGTGGGCATCCACTTCGCTGGAATAGATCCCACGGACAAGGGAGTAGTTGACAAGAGTGTAGGTCACAAGGAAGACGAAGAGCGGTACGATGATGGCAATGAGCAGCTTGTTTTTAATACTGTTGATATTCATATAATCCCCGGTTTTTGCTCATTAATAAATGGTGTTCCCTTTAAACCCTGTATTTTCTGATGATCTGGTTCAGCTCGCCGCTGATCTCGTTGAGGGATTCCGCAGCGCTCGTCGTGGACTTGGTCGACAGCACGAAATCATCAATCCCCTCGGAGATCTGTTTAAGCGTCAGCAGTATCTGTTCAAAGGCCACCACCTGCTGTTTGACCGATGCGACGATCTGCTCGGCCGAACTGGCGCTTATCTCGGAGGAGTTGAGTATGTCCTCGAATATCCCCCTCAGGTTGAGTGAGAACTCCCAACCCTCCTGTATCTTCTTCGTACCGTTTTCCGAAGATAGCACAAGGGCGTCGGAGGCCCGTTGTATCTCGTTGATTTTGGATTTGATTTCCGAGGTGGAGGATACGGTACTGTCCGCCAGCCGCCGCACCTCGCTGGCCACGATCTGGAAATTCTTTCCGGCCTCGCCCACAGCCGAGGCTTCGAGCTCGGCGTTGAATGCGATGATTTTAGTCTGATCGGCAACGTTGTTGATGATGTTCACCACCTCCCAGATGCTCTCTATCTGTTCTCCCAGGGCCCGTATTCCGTTTATAGTGCTGTTGTTGGTCTTTTTGATGTCCTCCATCTTGTCCATGTTTTCCCTGATGTGGGTAAAGCCCGTTTCCACGCTCTCCTTGGTCTGATTGGCAATCCGGGCTACCTCGTCTATCCTTGACGCCACCTTCTTCGAAAGGTTGTCGGAATCCTCCATTGTGGAAACGATCTCCTTGACTGAAGCAGCCTGCTGATTGGAAGTTGTGGATATCTCCTTGGAGGAAACCGTCAGGTCCTGTATGGAGCGCGTGAGCACTTCCGTCGTCTGCTGGGTCTTTTTGATGATTTCCCGGAAGTTGTCCACGATGGTTTTGAAATGCTTTGAGATAGCGCCTATCTCATCCTTGGACGTTATTTCGATTTCGTGGGTCAGGTCTCCCTCGGAGATCCGGTCAGAGAGATTCTTGATCTGCTGGAGAGGTTTGATGGTTCCGGATACGATCAGAATGACGAGCCCGATAGTTATTAGTGCGGAGATGAACAGGGTGATAATGATTATATTCCGGATAACGTTAAGCTGGTCATATAGCTCGTCATAATAGCTGCCCGAGGCCACGATCCAATTCATCTCGGGAATGAATTGGAAGTATACGATTTTTTTTCTGGCCACTTTCTCACTGGGATTTTTCCAGTAATAATCGATCACTCCCGCTTTCTTCTCGAGTATTTCCCGTATGAAATAACGCCCCTTGGAATCCCTGGAGGATGAGATGTCCTGTCCCTCAAGCTCCGGGTGAATGATCAGCTTCCCGGTGGTGTCGATGACATAGGGGTATCCCGTTTTGCCCAGTTTTATTGACAATATCGTCCTTTTCAGATCCGTCATTTCGATAATATCGCTGAACTCGGTCTTGTAAGAGGAAGCCCATATGATGATGTCCCAGGGTTCGAAATAGGCCAGGGCTCCCACTTTCTCTCTCTCCTCCGTTTCGCCGACATTTTTCCACTTGTATTCGATATAGCCGTTTTTCAGCTTGATGGCCTGCTGCATGAAGGAATGCCCGCTGGCATCCACACCCTCGGACTTGGGATGAATTTTCAGTATCCCTTTGCTGCTGACCCCTGCCAGATAACCCGTCTGGCCGATCTTGCCGTATTCGGGATCCAGGAGAATCTGGCGGACATTACTGTAGGCATCCTTGTAGCTCATCCTTCCGCTTTTATAGCGCTGGTAATAGAACGCGATCAGATCCCTGTTCTTTTTTGCCACTGTTACGAGGTGATTCTTGATGGTGTTGTTGACATACATCTTCGTCATTTCATATACGAGGCTGTTTACCTTGTTCATTTCCTGTTTGAACATGTTGTTGATATAACGTTCTGTGCTGAAATAGACGATAATCCCCAGAAGCAGCAGTACCAGAAGAAAGAGGCTTCCGAAATACAGCAGGAGCTTTCCAGAGAGGCCCTTTCTATTAATCAGGGTAAAAGATCGTAGTAACTTCATACCAGACGCTCCCGTACGGATATTGTTGGCATCGTGAAATGACAAAAGATTATTCTATACCTGGGGAAAGGGCAATAGCAAGAAAATTACACACCTGATACCCCTCCTATTATTGTCGGAAGGTTAGGGTAAATAATTGAATGACGGGGGAATATTTTAATTGACTTGCGGAATTAATAAGGATTTATCGTAACCATCGAAATAATCCTTAGGGAGATACCCATGATTGATACAAAGCTTCTTGACATCCTGGCATGTCCAGCCTGCAAAGGGGATGTGGAGTATGATGCCAAGAATGAGCGAATTATCTGCACTGAGTGCGGTCTGAAATACCCGGTGAAGGACGGTATCCCGGTCATGCTGGTGGAAGAGGCCGTAAAAGACTAATATTCTCGTTGACAAATATGCCGCTGGATACCATAATCAATGCAGTAAAATGCCGCAGAAACGAAAAAAGTGAGTAAAATCGTTGTATATTAGCTGGGCTCCGCGGGAATCTGCTTAATGCATGTAGCCGGAAGGTCAATGGGAAGCGGTTTTGCCGTGATGCGCGCCCTTGAGGGATTATCCCTTCTTAGGGGGATTCTTCTCTATAATAAACTCCTGGAAAAAAGTGAGGCTCTTGTATGTTTGATTCAAAATCACCGCTGGTGAAGATCGGCGGTTATGTGGTCATCGGTTTTTTCATGATTATCATCATCATCTCCTTCGGTATGCCTGATTTCATCTCCCGCATGGGTTTCGATCAGAATACTGTGGCCAGTATCAATGGTGAAACCGTCAGCTATGTTGAGTTTGTGAGATTCCGGGAAAACTTCGCACAGCAGTATGGACTAAAAGATTCCAATGATAAGGAATTGCAGAAATACGTACTCAATGCCCTCATCGAAAACCGTCTGCAGATTCAGAAGGCCAAGAATCTCAAAATCAAGGTTTCCGATGAGAAGGTTAGGGAGATCATTAAAACCAATTTTACGGACAAGACAGAGCAGTTCAACAACGACTATTATGAGCGCTATCTGCGGCACTATCAATATTCAAAATCAGAATACTTTTTCATGGTTAAGGATATACTCATAAACCGGGAGATGATGCAGATGCTTGAAAACGGTCTGTCTGTATCTCCGGAAGAAGTGAAGATGGAGAATACCATGAAGAAATCGCAGCTTCAGGTAAAATACTGTTATCTTTCGGAAGCGGATTTCAAAAAACGGGTCGAAAAGGAAATTCAGGTCACTGACGGGGAAATCAATCAGGAACTGGCGAAAAACGCTAGCGAAGTGAAGGATCCCAAGACGGACAGGGAAAGGATACGCAAAAAACTGGAGATCAGAAAAGTAGAACAGAGAAAGAAAGAAATCGTGGACCAGATCAACAAGATGGCAATTGCCAGGGATTCGTTCGATAAAACCGCGGCGGTTTTAAAAGGAAAGGTCGGGCTTTCGAATGTTTTCAAGATCGGTGAGCCGATGAAGGAGAATGCCGAGAAAGGGAAGGTGCTTTCCGCTATTTCCGAGTCGAAGGTTTTCAGGGATGAGTTTTTGCGGATGGAACCGGGTAAGTCTTCAAGAATCATCAGCGCTATAGACGGGCTCTATATATTCGCTCCTGTCAAACGGGAGATTAAAATGGAAACACCCGATGCCTCAACATACGCGGCCATTGAGAACGGGCTTCTCAGGGAAAGATTGAATTCCCTCTATTTCGGGTTTATGAATCAATTCCGTGAAAAATCCAAGATTGTCCGCAATTTAAGAATGCAATAATAATTCAGAGGTCCAGTTATGAATATCAATGCCGAATATGTTAATCCCTTTCTGGAAGCCGCCAGCGCTGTTTTCAAATCCATCATGCAGGTGGATTTGCGTCGAGGGAAGTTAACCATAAAAGAGGTTCCGGATCCCAGTCATGACGTCGCCATCATCATAGGGATCACGGGGGCCGTAACCGGGGAAGTGGTCTATTCCATGGGTTATAACATGGTTTATAAGATAGCTGAAACCCTTGCACCCGGGATTCCGGAGAATCAGATCAAACAGGAATACAAGGACATCGTGGGTGAATTGGCCAATATGATTACTGGTAATGCCATGAACCTTTTTGCCTATTCGGGAAAGCGGATTGAAATGACCACACCGACTGTCGTGGAGGGAAAGGGATTTACCATAACCCTGGTTAAACAAACCACATTGGCTATCAATCTATACAGTCCCTTTGGGCAATTCGAGGTCAATGTGGCCTTAAAATAGGAATAGTGTCATTTATGTATTGATCGCTCAGGAAGAGGCGGGGGGTTACTTTTCCAATTTGAAATAGGATGCTTCAATATATTTCAGGTCGCTGGATACCCTTCTTCTCAGGGGTGAGTTGACAAAATATCTGTCTCCTCTCTCCGCCTTCTTCAGGAATATTTTATAGATCTTCCTTGCCATTTCAATATCCCTCAACTGCGGATCCTTTTCATAAACCTTCCCAATGAGGTAATAAGCGTCATCCACCATATCCTGATGGCCGTAGCGTTTGATGACGGTTATGGCCGCTTCCAGGGCCTGTTTGCCTTTACGTTCCTGCAGGTAGATGTATCCTGTTCGAATGAGGGCGTCATCTGCCAGTTCGTAAGTGGGATGCAGGGACGCCAGCCGGTGATACAATTCCACGGCCCTGTAGTTCTGGCCCATCCTTTGATAGGTATCCCCCTGATAGAAGAGGGAGGCATAATACTCCCCCGAACCTTCAGCGATGGATGAGAAATCCTTAAGGGCCTCATCATATTTCCCCAGTTTGACATGGGACTTGCCGCTCCAGATACTGGCGTTATCGCGGAAGTCACTCTGTGGGAATTTGGATTTCAGCTCTGTAAAATTCTTTACGGCCGCTTCGTAGAGTTCTGTGTTGAAATTCTGAATTCCGATTTTATAGAGAATCTCATCAGACGTTGTTTCCTTCTTTTCCTTGGATTTGGATACCTTTCCCTTTTCGGGGGACTTTTGATCCTTCCCGGGATCCTTCCCCTTGCTGTCATCCTTCTCAGGGCGTGAGACCCGAATGTCATTTCTCAGAATGGTGTTGATGATTTCCTCGGTTTTCTGTAAATCCTTGGCAAAGAGCGATAGGGGTATCAAAATAAGAAGGGGTAGTGATAGGTAGCCTTTCATTTCTGTACGGTCCCTTTGTCTTTATCTATCGGCTTCAGATCCCGCTTGTCGTGAAATCTGATTTTTTCGTCGCTTTTTTTCCCTTTTTCAATATCCCGGATGTCCCTGGGGGCTGAGTCTCGAACATCCTTCTTTACCGTTTCGGGAGTATCCTTTTTCGGAAGAGTCCGCTCATCATCCTTCACAAGGGCCGGACGGTTTTTCTCTTCCTCCGGCATATTCCTTCGCTTCAAAGGACGGACACCGCCCTTGGGGAGGGAATCGTCGGTGCGGTCGATCTCCGATAATCTTTCCCTGGTATCAGCGTCAACGGGAGCAACGGGTTTCTTTTTCAGAGCTTCGGGTTCGGCAAGTTTCTCCGTGGCTTCGAGATTCAAGCCCTCTCTCGAAGGGAATGTGATTTTTTTATATTCGATATCCTTTATTTCCGAAAGGGCATCGGAATCGATCATGCCTCCGTACCGGGGGGTCTCCCTCTCCCGTTTGATATCTATCTCAAAGAGATCCTTTGTGCCTTTAATAAGAGGGGTGCCCGTGCGTTTGACCGAGTCCCTGCCCATTCTGTACCCGATAATGATCGTAACAACGGACAGTACGAAAACCAGGAAAATGAAGCCCTGTTTGATCGACTCGGCTTTTTTCCTGTCGATGCGATCAAGGGAGCTGTTGATCATCATGATGATTTTAGACAGAATGTTGACAAGGGGATTCATGAGTTATCTTTTCCTGTCCAGTATAATAATGACATGGCATCTTTTCAACTGATTTCTTGTATTTTTACCGCTGAGTATTTTCCTTACATCCTTTTCTGAAAGAACCGGGTTGCCGTTGAGGGCCTTGATGGCTACGGCATAATAGGGTTTTCTGCCGGCTTTTTTGTTTTTTACGGCTTCGTCCTCATTATAACAGTAGGATGCAATCCCCCGATCACAGGCATAACGGCCGTCTACGTGGATGCGGCCATAAATCTCCAGGCCTTCGGGATCCAGCAGGGCGGGAAAAAGCATGGGTTCAATCTTCAGGCCGCGCGCGTCTATGATGACGCCGGAGTAGTCTGTGGAAAGCGGCATGTCATCCCTTACGGGGAATTCCTGTGACGGGAAATCATAGGGAAGAGCCGCAATGATGTCTCCCAGCTTGAGTTTTCCCACACAGGATGAGGTATAGAATCCGGATGGTTTATCCCTCAGTTTGAGGGAATGCATAAGGGATTCCGAGATTTTTCTCTGCGTAAAGGCATCATCCCGTATCAAGTCGGAAAAAAGCTTTTCCGAATCGACTCTCATGGTATTGAGGGCACGCATGATGTTTTCCAGAACCTCTTCCCTGGCTCTGCCGTAAGCATCAGTTCTGCCCCTGTTAAGACCCATCGGGCTGCCGCTGTATTTATCGACCGGATGGCCGCTCTCATCCACCTCCAGGGCGGCCTTGGCTCTTGATTTTACATAGCCTTTCGTCCAGTTGATATACGCGGACCCTTTAATGGATATAAAATCCGATCCTTCCAGAGGGGAAAAAAGGATGCCGAAGGGTAATAAGAATGAAACGATTTTTATCAGATTCATTGTTTTCCGTTGCGGATGGCCGCTCTTGATCTGTTTTGTTCTATTATCGGATGTAACATTTTTTGCCTGTACTAAATTGTCTCCCGGGGGATGATTTGCTTCAATGAAAGGCCTTCCGGAATGTCGGTTCGGCTGACTAAAGGATTGAATGGATTCCGCCCTCATCTGCCCGGAAACAGGAAAGTAAACCGCATATTCTATTCCCCGGATGGGGACTGGATTTGATTCCGGGCCCGGATTAAATGAGGGAGTATCCTTTTGGCCGCGGCCAGGATATCCCCGCTTTGCATCTTCATGGCTTTTTCCTCTCCGATCTCCGGGTGTCGGGCCAGGTAAATCTGGGTCTTCCGCAGGAAAGGGGCGAGTATTCTGATCGTGGTTTCCTTCTCCATGAACCGGCGGATGCTATTTGCGGGAGAGGTAAGATCTGTTTCCTCCTCATTCTCACTATTTAACAGGATATGGATGTCCGAGATGGCGTTGTCAAGAGCCGAAAGCATGGGTTGTGCATCCTGTCTCTGGGAGCTGTTGAGAATTTCCGTCAGTATCGCCTGAGGACTTTGGGCGGCGGGGGGAATCCCCGATGCCAGATCCTCCAGGGAAAGTTCACGGGTGTTTATGATGCGGGCACCCCCTTCCGTTGCATTGATGACATCGATACTCACCTTTGCCGCGGAATCCTCGAACCATCCCCGGTAGAGATCAAAGACGAAATCGGAGATTACGGAATCCCGGTTTCCATAGGCTGGTATGAGTTTGATTTTGCGCTTCCTCACGACATTCTGGTTGATTGTGTCGAGATTGACGAAACGGCTGATCCTGGGCAGCCATTCTTCATTGTGATGAGTCCCCGTGCAGTGTATCTCCCTGCCGGTGTAGGCCAGATCCTGTCCTGTCAGTATTATGGGGTCACAGCCCAGGTTGAGGAGAAGATCGAAGGCACTGGTGGCTACAGAGCCTCCCGACTGGATGTCTCCGATGGGGCGGATATATTCTTCGATCCAGTCCATTACAGGGGTGGTCTCCCGGATCAGATCCCCTTCAGGGGCATTATAGTATTTGGAGGTAGTGCTGATGATTCGGGGGCCGGGATATTTTTGCAGGATGCGGGGGTAGCTGACCATATCCGCAAGGAGAGCTGCGGAGATTCTGGGTATCCCAAGGAAGTGTTTGATGCTGTGACGCTGGGCGTCCAGGGTCATGACGATATGGGGTTCCATCCCGTGTTTCAGCAAGACCTTTAAGGCCGTATCGACGGCCACGATCAGCACCCGGTCCTTGAGGCGGGAGATATGTCCGATATTCTTTTTCAGGGACGGACCTGCCGAGACGATAATCCCCGGATAGCCGGAAAATTTACCGAACAGGTCGATGACTGGAACTGCCGAAAAGACATGGTGCAGGTTTTGTACGATGTTCTCAATCCATTTTCCCTCGAACTCGAAACGGGTTAAAAGGTCGCTGAGCTTGGAGGAGAGGTACTGATTGATATCCGCCGACATTCTGTCGTAGTAATCCTGATCCAGAAGATATGAGGGGCGGTGTCGGTAAACAGCAGTGCCTTTAAAGGTGCTAAGATCATAGGATTCGAAAAAAGCCTGAAGGTCCACGGCCCCCTGGATGAGGACCAGTTCTTGCAGACTTTCTGGATTGATCTTACGGGCCATTTCAAGGACATCCATATCCCTTTCGATGAGGAGTATGCAGCAGGAAGGGAATCTCTTCCGGAGAAGGGTAAGGTGGTATCCCAGAGCGCATCCGCACACCAGGATGAGGTCCGCCTTGCCGGGATTGAAGGATTCGACGGCGCGCTCCGCTTCCCTTACGGGATCATAGGCGGAATGAAGCCGAACCTGCCGGGCTTTGTCCCGGAAGATCAGCGTCATCCTTCCGCTGGGGGTTTCCTGAAGGTAATACTCGTGCATCTCAAGCCTGATTATAATTGGAACATCCGGAATTATTCATGGGAGGTTTATATACAGTGAATGCGCCTGGCGTTTATTGGCTGTTGCTGCTGTTGAAGCTGTTCTGTATATCTTCATGAAACTTGTTGAAGTCGTCCAGGTTGGGCAGATTGTATTTTTTAAGTATCTCCTCTTATAAGTTATCGGTCCTGTGTCAAGTCCAGTAAC
>CALCJG010000208.1 GCA_937967705.1 uncultured Spirochaetia bacterium | reverse complement strand
CAGCAGTATGGCCATGGTGGTCAGGGCGAAGGGGGTAACGACGGTTACTTCGTTGATACGCTTGATGATATTGCCCGCCACCATCTGGGCCATGCGTTCGTTGCCGGTCTCCTCTCCCACCAGTTCCTTAAGGGTAAAGGGTTCGTTGAAGGCCAGATAGACCCGCCCGTACTTCCTCTTCAGGAGCTTCCGGCTCTCCACGAAGGAACCCATGGACTCCGCCTCCTTCTCCTTCCCCTTCAGCTCCTGGAGATAGGAGGATTCCTCAAGAATGCGGTCGTAATTGATGGAAACCGGAACGAAAACCAGGTCCTTGTTGTATCCCTCCTCCACCGCCTCGATGAGATAGTTCAGCAGACCCATACGGGGCAGCACCAGTTTGCCGGTGCGCGAACGCCCCCCCTCAATGAAAAACTCGACGGGATACCCCTCGTTTACCAGGGTCTTGATATACTGTTTAAAGATGACCGGATATAGATCCAGCCCCTTGAAGGAACGCCGGAGAAAAAAGGCTCCCGAGTGCCGGAAGACGGGGCCTATGGGGAAAAAGGAGAGGTTGACCCCCGCGGCGATATGGGGGGGGATCATCATGTTCTTGTAGAAGAGCCAGGATATGAGAAGATAGTCCATGTGACTCTTGTGGCAGGGGGTGAGGATCAGCGGTCCCTTCTGCGCGGCCTCGCGGATCTTCTTCAGGGATTCCTGATCGAAGCTGATGCCGTCGAATATCTTGCGGAACATGTATCCCACCGCCATGGCAAAGTATTGAATCCATATGATGGAGAAATCGGCGGCGATTTCCTTATAATACTTAAAGGCCTTCTTCTTCAGCTTTCTTTCGGAGATTCGCTTCTCTCCATGGACCTTCTCGATCTCATCGAGGACGTTCTTGTGATAAAGAACCTTCTCCATCATCTCCTGCCGGGATTTGATCACCGGCCCCAGGACCGTCCGTTTCTCGTGATGGTAGATATCCAGAAGTCTGTTGCGCAGCCTCATGGCCAGATGCTTCGACTCCTGAACCGGCGAGTTCTCGATCTCCTCCTTGAGGTTGATGGGCTTGGATATGCGGATAAAGGAGGGTGTAAGGCTCTTGGTGATGGTCAGCCAGCCGGAAACCAGCCCCCTGTCCCCCGTGGCCTTCGATTCCAGGAGGCTCCTTGACCGCTCGGGATTCATATTCCAGAAGATCATTTCCGGGAGGAGGTAAATGGGCTCCTCCATTTTCTTCTGCAGATCGATGAGATACATCAGAGAATCGTATTTCACCTCTATGTAGCGCCGCAGGAAAAATTTGCGTGAGAGGAGGGAAACCAGGATGCTCCGTTTGTTGCGGAGCAGCTCCTCAACGTAATCCGTTTCGAGGATATCCTTATATCTCTTCCTGAGGAAGAAGATGCTGAAGAGCCGGGACAGCCTCTTGGCGATATACTTTACCGACTGCAGAAGAAAGGGATTGTATTCCAGGGCAAAGATCGGGGTCTTAAACCGATACTTCCGCAGAAGGGTATAAAGCAGCAACAGGGAAAAATTCGACGTATGGAAGGAGGCATAAACGAGATTTTTATCCGCATAATCCTTAAGCGTCTGAAGACTCTCGTTATCGAATTCCACCTTGCGGAAAAGGAGATTGACCGCTTTTTCCACCAGGGGATTGAGCTTTTCAAATACAATACCGTCAAACAGATACGAATCCTGACTGTTAATATCCCTGTTCAAGAGACACCCCCATTACCGTATTAACATTCTGTCAGATCATCTTCGCTTTTGATGATCCTGATAAAATCCATCAGCCCCACAATCTTGAGAAGCTCCATGATGTTTTCCGAGGGGTGCATGAGCACCAGATCGATACCGTTATCGGACAGGAGATCCTTGGACTTGATGAGCGCTCCCAGATCTGCGGAGTTGAAATGCTTCTTCCCCTTGAGATCGAAGATCACACATTTCCTGGCTTCACGGATCAGATCCAGTATCTCTGATACCAGGTCATCGATATCAATGTCCGACAGCGAGACACTGTTCTCCTCAATTTCAACAGCAAGAAGCTTTCCCAAATACCGATAGGAGTATTCCATAATTCTATTCCTCGTAATACTGACAGATCTCTTTCCCGGAAGGGCGCCCCAAGGCCACTTGAGTCCCCTACTTCCCCCATTAGAACCCTCAATGAAAAAAGGGCCGCCTAATAGCGGGGTCTCAACGGCTAAAAGGGCATTATCGGGGTTAAACTATCCCGAAACAAGATAAACTGCAAGTAATTTTTGAGCCTCCCCTCCTTAAATACACCCCTTTCCGGCCCCGGGGGAATCTGCATCATCGTCTCTGTCGGACCGCCCGCCCCCTCTTTTCCTGGGATAATAGAGATACGGCACGATTTTATCGTTTTTAAAGCTTCCCGTACCGTCATACTCAATGGTCACGACCGGCACTCCCGTCTCCTCCTCTATCCGCCGGGACATTGCTTCGGTGATAAGGGAAGGACAGCAGAAGGAGGGATTTGTCTGAACGAAAAGGGAAATGTCCGGGTGATGTTCCAAAAGGGAATAGATCTTGAGGAGATTATCCAGTGACTCCCCCGTATGCTCCATGGTAACATGATAGCGCGACAAAAGCTTCTCCGGATCGGGACACGCCTTTATCTCCCCCTCCTGCAGGATACTGCTGAAATGCTGATAATATTTCTTTTCCATCAAATCCACGACCCGTTTCAGCAGGGACACGGTGATGGCGTTGCCGTAGTAGCCCTCGCTGATCCATTTGCGGATGTAAGGATCGGCGATGATTTTCATGTATTCATTGTAAGGGGTGCAGATCACCTCCCCCCCGTTTTCCTCGATGGTTCGTATGAGATTCTGATTCATGACATCATTGTCGCGCACATAGAGATCCCCGAAAAGGGCGACCTTGGGCTTATTCCCCGGGTTTCGCTCTATCCCCCGGAACAGAGCGACAACCTTTTCCACGGCCTTTTCCTTTGGAGTCCTGTTCCGAAACATATCGTAGTAGATATCCAGGGATTTCCCGATAACGGCGTCCGTAGTGCCGCGGACAAGCTCATAGGGGCGCGTTCGGCACCCCATCTTCCGCAGCATCCCGGCGAACATATAGGCGAAATAGGCATTCATCATCACGGTCAGGGATACATCTGAAAAAAGCGCATCCCCGATATAGACCTCCACGTCTTCCATCCCTTCCCCGGAGTTTTCGAGGATTTTCTTCATGTAATAGGGGTACATGCGGATGTTGCAGGCCACGTTGGAATCGAAGATCCAGAGGGCCGTTTCATCAGGCCTGAGACCCTCCTCACGGATATAGTCTATGGCAGCCTGGGTAACGGCGTTCAGGGGGATGCATTGCCCGTTATTGTGCTTCATGCTCTTCCGTATGGTCTCTTCCGTTTCCCTTACAGGTCTGGCGTCCACCCCCTCCGCCTGGAGAACGCCCTGAATCAGCCGGGATGAGAGGTGATCCCAGTTGGGCATCAGGATGGTCTTTTCCTTCAATATTCCAGGGTCCCGGGACACCCTGGGGCTGGCCGTTTGATGGGCTCTCCGCGGCCCGCCATGGTCCTCCCTCCAGTGATTGCGGAACGCTCTGACGGCGGATTCGATCCGCGTTTCGTATCCCACACTGGAATCATGCTCGTCCAGCTGAAGGATCAGGTAGGGTTTATCCCGGGAGTCCATCAGACGCTTGAAATACTCCACCGCGAAGGAATCCGGCGCGCACTTGAAAGAGGTCACCATGACGGGATAAACCCCCTCCGAGCGGGCTATCACCTCCGCCGCCTCGATAATCTCCGATGCGTAATGCCAGTGCAGAGCCCTGAGCAGCGTTTCGCTCGCGACGGTCTCCTCCGCCCCGTTTGTGAGCATGTCCTGATAAAAGGTTTTTACCCCCAGCCTTCCGAAGATCTCCGGAATGCCGCTGTTCATGGATCGGGAGAGAACCGTATAGGGCCGGCCCACGAAAACCACGCTGACATCCCCGGCCCGGCCGATCTCCCGTTTGTATATTTCCCTGAGTTCCCGGCCCCGGTCCTCAAACCACTCCAGCGCCTCATCGTAGGCCGAGGAGACCTGCAGGAAGCTGATGCGTCCCCCTGTCACGGTTTTCATCATCCTGTAGAGCTGACCCTTCATATGGAAACCGCTGCGCAGAGACCTCAGCACGGGAGTGAGGATCTGCCCCTGCCGCGCCAGGCCTTCGATCTGGGCAATCACCGAGGGCGCGTACTGTGTGTAATAACAGAACTGCCGGCGGGTATTCCTGTCGTACCTCTCTCTCGGCTTCTTATCAAGGCAGAAAGGCAGGAAAATGTAATCAGCCCTTTCCGAGAGATATTTCACATGGGCATGCAGCGAGGCCATGGGTGCGCAGAATTCCGCTCCGGCGATCTGCTTCCCCTCCCTTGCGGCATGACGGCACCCCTCGCTGGTCACGGTCTTTACCGAGAGGTTGTCGAAGAATTTCTTCCACAGGGGCAACTCCTCGACCAGGTGCAGGGCAACGGGCAGACCCACCGTAACACCGCCCTCCTCCCCTGCCGTTTTCCTGAAACCGTATACTCTGGCACGTTCCTTCAGGAGATCGAACCCGGAAAGATTTCGGTTAACGTACTTCCGGTCCTCATAATCCCGTCCGCACAGGAATCCGAAGGCTACAGTCTCCCCCTGAACCTCCGCCAGTCTTATCTTGCAGTGATTGGTACAGAGCTCGCAGACCTCGTTTCGGATGGGGATGTGCTGCCGGTACAGACCGAAGCCCCGGAAGAGGGAATCCCCCAAACCCGTATCGCAGAGATCCAGAGCCACACCCATGGCACCGGTCACATGGCAGAACCGGGAAACGAGGATGGGCCGCCCCAGCCTCTGCTCGAAGGCAGCCACGAGCGCCCTGTTCCTGGCGGTAGCCCCCTGGAAATAAACCCGCTCGCCGATATTGTCCTCCACGGCCACCTTGGTGAGATAGTTTTCCCGGACCGAATGAAGCACCGACGCCAGGACCTCATCCACAGAATACCCTTCGTTGAGACACTGATTGATGTCCCGCTCCATGAAGACCGTGCAACGGTCGCTGGCGAGGGGCGCCCGGGCAGATTCCGCCCTTCCGGAATATTCCTCCAGGGGGCAGCCAAGCTTTTTTGCCTGTTCCTCGATGAAACTCCCGGTCCCCGCGGCACAGACATTGTTCATGATGGAGAGGGTGACGCGGCCGTTGCGGATCGTGGTAAACTTGGCGTCCTGCCCCCCGATTTCGATGATCGTGTCCACATTCTCATCCAGCTCAAAGGCCGCCCGGGCATGAGCCGTAATCTCATCCAGAACCAGATCGGCCCCGATGATCTTCCCGATGAATTTCCTTCCGGACCCCGTCGTCCCGGCTC
>CALCJG010000207.1 GCA_937967705.1 uncultured Spirochaetia bacterium | reverse complement strand
TGTGGTGCGTCTTGACGACATTACGGCGAGGGTCCGCATCGAGGAGATGATGATACAGACGGAAAAGATGATGTCCGTGGGCGGGCTTGCCGCAGGAATGGCGCATGAGATCAACAATCCCCTGGGGGGGATTCTGCTGGGGGCGCAGAACATACTGCGGCGTATTTTCGCCGATATCGAGAAGAATATTCAGATAGCCAGGGAGTGCGGCATCGAACTAGAGAAGATGAGGGAGTATCTCCAGAAGCGGGAAGTGAGGAGTATGCTCGAGGGACTTGTCTCCATGGCGGAAAGAGCCTCCAGGATAGTGGACAACATGCTCAGCTTCAGCAGAAAGAGCGAGACGCGAAAGATGCCGACAGACATGGTCGATCTTGTCAACAGGGCCGTTGAGCTTGCGTCTAACGATTACGACCTCAAAAAGCGTTACGATTTCCGCCATATCGAGATCGTCAGGGAATACCAGGACGACATACCTGTGGTGCAATGTGTCGGCACAGAGATTCAGCAGGTGCTTCTTAACCTTCTGAAAAACGCGGCTCAGGCCATGCACGAGCGTCATTATCAGGACATAAAGCCGAGGATCATCCTGAGACTCAAACGGGAGGATCATACTGTCCGAATAGAAGTGGAAGACAACGGGCCGGGGATACCGGAAGAAGTGAAAAAAAGGGTTTTTGAGCCCTTCTTTACCACCAAGGAGGTGGGGATCGGGACCGGGCTCGGGCTCTCTGTCTCCTATTTTATAGTCAAGGAAAATCATGGGGGGGATATGGAGGTGGAATCTTATCCCGGAATCGGTGCGAACTTTATCGTCCATCTGCCAGTGGATGGTTCAAAGGGGATGTCTTGAATGATTTGTATTAAGACGAAAGCTGGTCAAGGTCGTTCATCTTTCTCCGAAGTCGTGAGTATTGGCGTTTGTGTTTTGGGCTTTCTGGTTTTCAATCCGGAGGGAGGGGAATAAGGTGAAGGCGGGAAATGCCATCAAGAAGCTGATTTACGAAAACCTGAATATAATCACCGATCATATCCAGCATGCTTTCCTCTGGCTGGATGAGTCAGGGAAGGTTCTGGATGCCTATTCCACCCTCGATGTCTCGTTATGGGAGAAGGGTAAGAGGGTGCGAGGAGCCTCCCTGTATGACATGAAGGCAGGAGTGCTGTCTGAAGAGATGGCGGATGCCCTCAAGCGGGTAAGCAGGACTGGGGAAGAAGTGATGATTTTTTCCGCTCCGGTTATCAGGATGAAGCAGGAGTACCGGCTTCTTCTCCGCTTCTTCCCCCACTCGGAGGGCAGGATGTGCCTGCTGATTCAGGATATCACGAGGATCAGAGAAGACCGCCAGCGAAGCCGATTCGATGAACTCGAGCTGGAGTATCTCAACAACTATGCAGATGATCTCATATACCGCCTTGATGCCTACGGTCACTTTACCTATTGCAACCGGGCGGTGGAGCGGGTCATGGGATTTCAGCCGGCGGATGTGGTGGGGAAATTTTATCTGGATTATGTTCACCCGGATTTTCGTGAAGAGGTTGCGAGACATTACATACTTCAGTTCAAGGATAGAATCCCCAATACTCATCTGGAATATCCTGTGAGCATAAAGTCCGGGGGATGGTCCTGGCTCGAACAGAACGTGCAGATCATTATGGATGGTAAGTGGGTCGTCGGTTTTCAGGGGATCGGCCGGAATATCACAGAGCGGAAGAACGCCGAGGATCTCCTGAAGAAGGCGAAAAAGGATCTGGAGGAAAAGTTTGAGGAAAGGACCGCCGAGCTGAGAAAAATTAATGACAGTCTTAAACGGGAAATCAGTAATCGCATAAAGGCGGAAAAGGATTTAAAGACCTCGGAAAGGCATCTTGCGGATATCATAAATTATCTCCCGGATGCAACTTTCGTTATAGACAGGAAGGCCCGGGTTATCGCCTGGAACAAGGCCATCGAGGATTTAACGGGATTTCCCCGGGAGCAAATGGTCGGAAAAGGGGACTATGAATACGCCCTTCCATTCTACGGAGAACGCAAACCCATACTCGTGGATTATGTACTTCATCAGGACCGGAATATAGAAGAGAAATACAGTGTCATGCAGATGGAGGGTGATGCGCCTATAGCCGAAACCTACATAACGCATCTAAGACCTGAGGGAAGTTATCTCTGGGAGCAGGCCAAACCCCTCTACGATTCCGAGGGGAGAGTGATCGGCTGCATAGAAACGGTGAGGGATCTGACGGAGAGGAAACAGGCCGAGGAGACGCTGAGGACCATCACCAAGCAAGTGCTCTACCATCAGCTGGCTCTTCAAAGCCTCTCACGTATCGATACCTCGGATTACGACTCCGCTGTAAAGCGCATAACGGAGGTGAGCGCCCGGACTCTGGATGTCAACCGGGTGGTGGTGTGGAATCTCTGCGATGAGAGCGGCAGTCTCATCTGCAGCGACATGCATGCGGAGGGCGATGCCGTTGCCCCTTCCGGGGTGACCGTTGAATCTCGTGAATGTCCGTTGTTCATAAAAAAACTTGAGGATTTGCGTATTCTCGCGGCCAATGATGCCTGCGGGGATGAGCGGCTCGCAGAATTTGCAGATAGCTATCTGAAACCCCTTCACATCACATCAGTTATGCATGCTCCCATCAGGCTCCGGGGCGGGGCCGTAGGGGTCGTCAGCTTCGAGAATACCGGCCAGTCGAGGGAATGGTCCCTGGAGGAGCAGGATTTTGCGATCTCCATAGCTGATATGGTGGCGCTCTCAATGGAGGCCAGCGAAAGACGCAGAGCGGAAGAGGCCCTTCAGGAACAGATACGCTTCACGGAAAACCTGATTGAAAACTTCGCCGTTGCGGCGTTCGTGATAGATGCCGGTGGGAAGGTTATGCTCTGGAACAGGGCCTGTGAGGTTCTAACCGGAATAGGTTCTGAGAGCATCATCCGGACCAGCGATCAATGGAAGGCATTCTATGACCGCAGGCGGCCAACCCTGGCGGATATTGTCGTTAATCAGGATTTTGAAAACATGGGTCAGCTTTATCAGGATCATTCCCAATCCGTTTTTATTAAGAATGGCTGGCATGCAGAGGGTTGGTACGACAATCTCGGAGGCCAGCGGCGGTTCATGATATTTGATGCCGTGCCCATCCTCAACCAGAAAGGGGATGTCGTCGCCGCTGTGGAAACCCTTCAGGATATTACCGCTCTCAAAAACGCTGAACAGGAAATGCAGCGCATGCGCACCTTTCTCAAGAATATCATCGATTCCATGCCCTCCATACTGGTGGGTGTGGATACGGAGGGCCGGGTCATCCACTGGAATCAGGAGGCGGAGAAGGTAACGAGGGTTGCGGAAAAGGATGCTCAGGGCAGGCAGCTGGGCGATATCTATCCCCTGCTCAAGGAGCAGATGGCCAATGTGCAAAAGGCCATATCGGAGAGGAGGCCCCAGAGAGTGGAGCGGCTCCAGCACCGCCTGGATGGGGACATCCTGTTCTCCGATGTGATGGTTTACCCCCTGGTGGCAAACGGTGTCGAGGGAGCGGTCATCAGGGTGGATGATGTCACATCCCGTGTGCGCATAGAGGAGATGATGGTGCAGACGGAAAAGATGATGTCGGTAGGCGGCCTGGCTGCCGGTATGGCTCATGAGATCAACAATCCCCTCGGGGGAATTATGCTGGGGGCCCAGAACGTTTTCAGGCGCATCTCCCTTGAGCTTCCTCAAAACAGGAGGATAGCGGAAGAGTGCGGTGTTGATCTGGAAAAAGTACGGGTCTACATGGAGAGGCGCGAGATTATCAAGATGCTGCAGGGTATACTCACGATGGGTGAGAGAGCTTCTAAGATAGTCTCCAATATGCTCAGCTTCAGCCGGAGAAGCGAATCCCGTATGGGCATCGCGAGCATGCCGGATCTGGTTGACAAAACCATCGAGCTGGCCGCAAATGACTATGATCTGAAGAAAAAATACGATTTCAGGCATATCGAGATTGTGAGGGAGTACGAGGCGGATTTACCCGAAGTCTCCTGCGTGGCTACAGAGATTCAGCAGGTGGTCCTGAATCTGTTAAAAAATGCCGCACAGGCCATGAGGGAAAAGACCTACGATCAGGATAATCCCCGAATCGTCATCCGAATCAAAAGGGAGGGCCACCGTATCCGTCTGGAAATTCAGGACAACGGTCCTGGAATGGATGATAAGATCAAAAAGAGGGTGTTTGAGCCCTTTTTTACCACGAAGGAGGTGGGATCGGGAACTGGGCTTGGCCTTTCGGTCTCCTATTTCATTATTACCGATAATCACAAGGGCAGTATGGCCCTCACCTCATCCCCCGGCAAGGGTGTGACCTTCATTATACATCTGCCGCTTGAAAGGAGGTTGGCATGAGTACGTCAGGTATCAGCATTCTTGTTGTGGATGATGAGGATATGGTTCGTCTGAATCTGGTTGCCTTCCTAGAGGATGAGGGTTTTGATGTCTGTTCCGCCAACAGCGGGGAAGAGGCGCTGAGGATGCTGGAAGAACAGAAGGTTGATGTCGGAATCATCGACATGCGGTTGCCGGGGATGGACGGGAATACCCTTATCCTGAAGGCCCATGAGAGGTATCCGGGGATGAAATTCCTGATCCACACCGGCTCTACCAACTACAGCCTTCCCGAAGTGCTGAAAGAAATAGGAATCCGCAACCGGTATGTCTTTCAGAAGCCTGTGGTCGATATCAATGTCATGATTAATGCCATACAGAGCCTTATGGATAAGTAGGAAGGCGGTAGGATTTTTTATCTGTTTTTTTCCCGATATTGGAAGTTAAAGATTCCGTTGTGCATGTTATACACTATTTCCTTGGCCAGGATTTCCAAGTCTATATTGACGTTTTTATTCTTTTCCAGTATTAGAAAAGTATAGGCTACCCTCAGGGCCCCCCCGAAGAGTATGTTGGCCATAACCTCGATGTTGACATCGCTGTTGATGTTGTTGAATTTCTGACCTAGTCTGATGCCGTCCATTATGGAACTGATGATCTTACCCTCAAACCGGCTGATATAGGAATCGATTCCTATGTTGAGTCCGGGGCTGACTCGCAGGATGATGTTACCGCGGTCATGATCATTCCTGAAAAAGCGAAGGGTTTTCATGACAATCTGGTAGAGATAATTGATAGCGGGATGGGTATAGGGATGTTTCTTGGTTATCTCTTCCAGGTCCACAATGACTTCCTCCTCCCATTCTTTCACAAAGCGTTCCAGAAGAGAGAGAAAGACGTCTTCCTTGTTTCTGAAATACTGGTAGATGGTGCCTTTGCCTATGTGGGCAAGCTTGATGATGTCCTCCACCTGGGTGTCATAATACCCCTTTTCCGAGAAGATGGATTTGGCACAATCCAGAATCTGTTTTTTTCGAATTTCCGCCTTCATGGGCTAATTGTACAACCAGTACGATTTATTGGCAAGCCTTTTACGCGAGCGGCGCAGAAGATGGGCGTCATTTTTTTTCGAAATGGACCAGTATTTTGTTAGAGTAGTCCTGATAAGGATCCTGGTCGGGGGAAGAGTAAAAATCCTTGATGTCAAATCCGTTGTTGAGAATGAACTTTTCTATCTCTTCTCTGCTGAATGCGCGCATGACATGCCGGTCTCTTACCGTCTGTTTCTCCCCTCTGCGGGATATCTCGTACTCATAATTGACTTCCACGACCGTGCGCCCCGGATGGTTGAGGAGACGGAACCCCCTTTTCCTAAGGATGAGCGTGTCGTCATATCTGGTGTCGGAGACATGGCTTATCTCCTTCTCCTGTATGCGGGAAACCGGCAGGGCGTTCCATATCTCAAACAGGCCTGTGCCCCCGGGCTTAAGAGAGCGCCAGGTGTTCCAGAAGACGCTTTCCACGTCCGAATCGTTGATCATATAATCAAAGGAGCCGAAGAGGGATATGGCTATGTCGAACTCTTCAAAAAAGTCAAAGTTCGTCATGCTTTGGTTCAGGAAGGTTCCCTGTCCGGGGAAGCGGATTCTCGCGATTTTAAGCATCTCCTCACTGCTGTCTATGCCTGTACAGCGGAATCCGGCCTTGTGGAGAAGGTGGATATGTTCACCGGAGCCGCAGCCGATGTCCAGAAGGGAGGGGGCGTTATAAGCGCGCATGAGGGTCTTTATGAGACGGATGTCCTTGGAAATGTCTCTGTTCTTCTCTTCAATGGAAAAATAAAACTCGGATAGTTCCCTGTAGAGCTTCATTAATTATAAAGTGTCAGCCAGCTGAATTTCTCCTTCATGATCTGGAGGAGCATTCCCTCAGTCTTACTTGTCTCCTCGGTAGTCATCAGCTTTTCAACGAGCTCTTCGCATTCTTTCAGGGAAATGGATCGAATGATGCGTTTTATCTGATACATATATGAGGAACTCATTGAAAGATTGCGGAAGCCCAAGCCCAGAAGTACCATGGTGTATTTCGGTTCACCGGCCATTTCCCCGCAGATGGAAACCGGTATATTGTGATTACGGGAAACCGTAATGATCTGCTTCAGGAAGCGAAGAATTGATATGTTCAGAGGATTGTAGAGATAGGCGATTTTCTCGCTGATGCGGTCGACGGCAAGGGTGTACTGCACGAGGTCGTTGGTTCCGATGGAAAAGAAATCGGCGTATTTGGCCATGAGGTCCGCAGTCAGCACCGCTGAAGGTACTTCAATCATGATGCCGATCTGAATGTCCTGGTTGAAGGGGAGGGATTTTGATGAGAGCTCTTCCATGCACTCCTGGACAATGCCTCTTGCCTTGATAAGCTCTTCCACTGTGGATATCATGGGGAACATCATTTTTACGTTTCCGTAGTGGCTGGCCCGAAGGATCGCCCGGATCTGGGTTCTGAAAAGTTCCTCATTTTCCAGACTGAACCGGATGGCCCTGCAGCCTAGGAAAGGATTCCTCTCCTTGACCTCTTTCGTGTACGCGTAAATCTTGTCACCCCCTACATCCAGTGTCCGGATTACGACCGGCAGCGGGGCATAGTACTCCACGACTCTCCTGTATTCCTGCAGCTGTTTCTCTTCGTCAGGGAGGGATTTATCCAGAAACAGGAATTCGGACCGAAAGAGTCCTATCCCCTGGGCACCGTGCTCCTTGATGATCTCCATCTCGTCAGGGATTTCAATATTTCCGTATATGGATATCTGGGTGTCATCCAGGGTTTTGGAGGGGAGATGCGTCAGCTTGGATAGCTCGTCCTCCAGTAACTTGAGATCCTGCTGGTATTGATTGAACTCTTCGATTTCCGCTTCCGTCGGATTGATGAGTATTTCCCCATGGATGGCGTCTACGATGACCGTATCTCCATCCTTGATCATGGAGGTGGCGTTGATGGTTCCGACGATCGCCGGTATCTCCAGGGCTCTTGCCATGATGGCGGTATGCGATGTGCGCCCTCCCCGGTCCGTCACAAAGGCCAGAACGAATTTCTTGTTCATCATGGCCGTGTCCGAGGGGGTCAGATCCTTCGAGAAGATGATCACCTCTTCGTTGAGGTCGGAAAGGGATACTGCCTGGGTTTTCTGCAGGTTATTGATAAGCCGCTTGTTTATGTCGGTTATGTCGATAATTCTTTCCCTGAGATAATCGTCCTGAATCGAGGCCAGGCTTTTAATCAGGTCCAGGGTGATGTCATTGAGGACCCACTCAACGTTACGTCTTTCCCGCCGTATGGTCTCCTTGGTTTTCTCGTCTACAAGGGGGTCCTCCAGTATCATGAGATGGCTCGTGAATATGTCGGACATATCCTTGGAAAGGTTTCCTGCGATCTGTTCCTGGATGGCCTTGATCTCCTCTTTGGTTCTGTTCAGTGCCGTCTCGAATCTCAGGATCTCCTTGTCCACATCCTGGGGGACAATGTTGTATTTGGGAATAATGACTTCCGCGCTTTTATAGATATAAGCCTTTCCAATCTTTATTCCGGGTGAGGCTATTATTCCTTTGGCTGTTTTTGTCATATAATTGATCTCTTTAGACTCGAACGGTATACTAACACCTGTACTCAGTATTGAAACAAGGGGGAAAACGCTCTGAAACTACCCCTTTTATCGGATTCTTTCCCGCCTTCTCGATCCTAAACAAACGACATTCGGCTGCTGTTAATGAAGGATATTTTATTCCTTAAAGAGGCCAGATTGTCAAGATAAATTATATTTTCCCATGACTGGGAGGGCAGCGAAATCAGTAAAAACAATTGACAAGATGGCCGCCCTGTTGACCACTAGAAGCCATTTCACTAATGGGGGTAGTCTTCATGAAACTTACCGTAGTCGGTTCTGGGTATGTGGGGCTCGTTACAGGGACCTGTTTTGCAGAGATGGGTAATGATGTCTGGTGCGTGGATATAGATGAAAGTAAAATAGAAAACCTTAAAAAGGGGATCATACCAATTTTCGAACCCGGTCTGGAGGAGATGGTCCGGCGTAATTCCGAGGAGGGGAGGCTGAAGTTTACGACCCGTCTGGAAGAGGGCCTCGGGGAATCCCTGTTCGTCTTCATCGCTGTGGGCACGCCCCCGGATGAGGACGGTTCGGCGGATCTGCAGCATGTCCTGGGTGTGGCCCGGGAGGTGGGCCGGAAAATGAGCCGGTACCTGATCGTCGTCAACAAGTCTACTGTGCCCGTGGGAACAGCAGATCGTGTGAGATCAGCAATGAGGGAAGAACTGGAGGGCAGGGGTCTCGCTGATATGGAATTTGATGTGGTTTCCAATCCCGAGTTTCTCAAGGAGGGGGATGCCATAGAGGATTTCATGCGGGCTGATCGTGTGATCATCGGAACGGACAACGTGCGCACGGGGGAGCTGATGAAGGAACTCTACAGTCCCTTCCAGCGCAAGGCGGAAAAGATAATCATTATGGACGTGCGTTCGGCGGAACTGACAAAATATGCCGCCAACTCCATGCTGGCCACCAGGATCAGTTTTATGAATGAGCTCTCGAGACTGTGTGAAAAGACCGGTGCCGATATCGAGAAGGTGAGGGAGGGAATCGGATCGGATTCCCGTATTGGGCGCTCCTTTCTGTATGCCGGTCTGGGTTATGGAGGCTCCTGTTTTCCCAAGGATGTCAAAGCCCTCATAAAGACCTCCCAGGAATACGGGCTGGATTCCCGGGTGCTCATTGCTGTAGAGGAAGTGAATAAATCCCAGAGGGGATATTTCGTCGATAAAATTCTGAAGTATTATAACAACGAGGTAAAGGGTCTCCTGTTCGCTGTCTGGGGGCTGGCCTTTAAACCGCAAACCGATGATATGCGGGAAGCCGCCTCTCTGGATATAATCAACGCCCTTAGGGCCCTCGGGGCGCGGTTTCGTGTGCATGACCCTGTGGCAATGGACAACACCCGAAGGATACTGGGTTCGAATCAAATCGAATACATCACCCATTATTATGATGTCCTGGAGGGTGCCGATGCCCTGCTTCTGTTGACCGAGTGGCACCAATTCCGCAACCCAGATTATGAGAAGATGAAGAGCATCATGAAAAAAGCGGTTGTTTTTGACGGCAGGAATCAATATGATCCGCTGAGGATGAAGGAAAGCGGATTCGATTATTTCTGTCTAGGCCGTTAGAGAGGGGGTGGTCTTGGAAAAGGATGTTTTTTCAATTTCCCTTGAGGAGCATTTGAAGACCTTCCAATCTCTTGAGACACTCCGGGGGGATGCGCTAAAGCTTTCCGACATCATTGTGGAGTGTTTCAGGAGAGGAAACAAGATCCTTCTTATGGGTAACGGCGGCAGCGCCGCCGATTGCCAGCATATGGCCGCGGAGCTTGTCGGGCGTTACAAGATGGAGCGAAGAGGACTGCCGGCCATAGCATTGACGACGGATACCTCTATCCTGACAGCCCTGGGTAATGACTATGATTATAATCGGATTTTTGCCCGTCAGATCGAAGCCCTGGGCATCGAGGGAGATCTCGTGCTGGGCATATCCACCTCCGGTAACAGCGAGAACATCATAGAAGGATTGCATAAGGCCAGGGAGATGGGTTGCCAGAGGGCGGCCCTCCTGGGAAACGGTGGCGGGAAAATCCGGGGAATGACGGACTTCTCCCTGGTGATCAACTCGGGGGATACGCCGAGAATACAGGAGTCTCATCTTTTCCTAATCCATGTACTATGTGAGATCGTGGAGAGCAGTCTGGCGAATGTATAATTTCAGATTTGACAGGATACGGGTGCTGGTCGTAGGCGATGTGATGCTGGACCGGTATTATTTCGGAAGCATCAAAAGGATCTCCCCTGAGGCTCCCGTACCCATCGTGCAGGTCGCCCGGGTCGATCAGACCCTCGGGGGTGCGGGGAATGTGGTGAACAATCTCGTTCATCTGGGGGTTCGCTCCACTCTTATCGGCATGATCGGATCGGATGACAACGGTAGAGCCCTCAGGGAAATATTGACGGAAATGCAGGTTCAGCATTATCTCACGGAAGGTCCGGTGCCCACGATCACCAAGATACGCATTATCGGGGAGCATCAGCAGGTACTGCGTCTGGATTTCGAGGAAGTAAAGGAACTGGACAGGGCCGCCCTCGATGAATTGAAAGTTTCCTTCGATAAATGTCTGGGGGAGGCCGACATCGTCATCCTGTCGGATTACGGCAAGGGGCTCTGTTCTCCGGTATTCTGCAGGCATCTGATCCATAAGGCAGCGGAATCCGGAGTTCCGATCATCGTTGATCCCAAGGGGAACCAGTGGGATAAGTATGAGGGCGCACATCTCATCACCCCCAATATCAAGGAACTGGGGGATGTCGTCAACCGGGAGATTAAAAACGAAGATGATGAGGTTTTCCAGTGTGCCAGGGAGATTATACGCAAATACCGGTTCCCTTATTTATTGGTAACGCGTTCTGAAAAGGGGATGAGCCTGATTTCTGAAAAAGATATTGTCAATTTTTCCACCGAGGCCAGGGAGGTTTATGATGTCTCCGGGGCAGGGGATACGGTCGTTGCGGTCCTGGCAGCCTGTATGGCGGGAGATATGTCCATTGTGGACGCCATCAAGGCGGCCAACCGGGCGGCGGGGATTGTCGTGGGCAAGGTGGGGACGGCGCCCATCGAGCATCATGAACTCGTAACCGCCTTCAGCCCCTTCCATAATAAAATAGTAAGGCTTGAGATATTGAATAAATTCCTGAAGGATCACAGGACGAGGAACGATAGAATTGTTTTTACCAACGGTTGTTTCGATATCCTCCATATAGGTCACGTCCGCTATCTTCGCGAGGCGCGAAGCCGGGGGGATATCCTGATTATAGGGCTTAACAGCGACGGCTCGGTCCGGAAGCTGAAAGGGCCCAACAGGCCGGTGAACAACCAGGAGACCCGGGCAGAGGTGCTGGCCAGCCTGGAGTTCGTCGATTATGTGGTCATCTTCGAAGATGAGACCCCGTATGAGCTAATTAAATCGATTCGCCCGGATCTGCTCGTTAAGGGTGGGGATTACAGGGAGGAGGAGGTCGTGGGCAGGGAGTTCGCAGGCCGGGTTGAAATCCTGTCTTTAGTGGAGGGTGTATCAACGACCGGAATCATCAACTCCCTGACGAATGAGAATCATGGGAAGAAGAAGCCATAAAGATCCCCGAATCAGCGTCAGCGGGCCTTTCTCGTTTCATGACGTTAAAAAGATTGCAGTGGAGCTGCCCTTTGGCATGGGGGATCAGATCATGTCCTTCCCCCTCTTCGCCAGTTTGAAAAAAGCCAATCCCGGTATTCGCATCACCGTTTTATCACCCAATAAAAATTCCAGTCGTATCCTTGAGAGAAATCCCAATATTGACAGAGTTTATGAATACGGATTGAAGCGATTCCACTATAAGGATGTCGCTCTCTTCTTTATGAAAGGATTTGTATCCCTTTGGCATCTGTTCTTCAAGGAGAGGTTCGATCTTTTCATTATTGTGCATCCTAACGGCTTTCGCACCCTTTTAAGGTGGCTGCTTCCTGCCCTCCATGTTATTCAAAACCGGGAAAATACGCATAAGACCCGAGAGGTGGAAAATATTTTACGCTATCTGGGGATTCCGGCGGTTTATGACTATCTCCTTTCCGAACCCGAAAACCGGATCGACCTGAACAAATACGGCCTAAAGCGCCGGGATTATATTGCGCTGGACCTCTATTCACAATACCTGGAGAAGGATCCGCGGCAATGGCCCTATATGGAGGACCTGCTTAAGGCTCTGGTTGCCCGGAAGCAGAAGGTGGTTATTGTGGGTATCAATCCGAGACATGAAATCCGCAACGATGCTGTCGACCTCGTCAATAAAACGTCTTTGTCGGAATTGCTGGAAATCATTCGGCATGCCAGGCTGGTCGTGGCGATGGACACGGGGTTATTCCATTTTTCTTACAGTCAGAAGACCCCAGTCCTGGGCCTTTTCGGTCCGGTGGACCCTCTGGAGCGAATCCCCTACGATAAAAATCTCATAGTGGATTATCTCTATACCGGGGCGGACTGTTCTCCCTGTATAGTAAACAGGGTGGATATCCCCTGCCGCAGGGAAGAGGAACCGTATAAATGCACAAGGGATATTTCCGTAGAAGCGGTCCTCGAACGCGTGGAGAATCTGCTCGGGATATGATGATCCGGATTTCCAGAAGCGTGGGGGCGCCGTAAATGAAGAAGGCCCTATTCCTCGACAGGGACGGCATCGTTAATATCGATACCGAGTATCTGTATAAAATAGAGGATTTCAAGTTCGTCGAGGGGATCTTCGATTTGTGCCGGTTCTTTCAGCAGAGGGGATACCTCATCATCATCATCACAAATCAGTCCGGTATTGCGCGAGGGTATTATACCGAGGAAGATTTTCGTCACTTGACGGATTGGATGCTGAAACAGTTTCTCAAAGAGGGTGTTAAAATCACCGATGTGTATTATTGCCCTCATCACCCCGAGGCGGCCGTTGAAGAAAAGTATAAACGCCAATGTCTATGCCGAAAACCCAATCCCGGATTGTTGATGATGGCCCGGGATGCCTATGACCTCAATCTTGAAAAGTCCCTTCTGGTCGGCGACAAGGAGTCAGATGTCCAGACGGGGATTAATGCCGGCATAGGAACCGTCATTTACATCAATGCCGAGGCCGGGGAAAGCCCGGTTTCCTCCAAACACTACAAAACTGTGATGGAGATGCTTGAGGATTTTAGAGACCGTGACAATGATGTGCAGTAGTGTCTATTCGGGATAGGCAAAAAAAACCGCATGATAGAACATGCGGTTTTTTAGAAGATTGCGTTAGCACCGTTACTTGACCAGATTCCGTGCCTGCAGGGCTCCTATGATCAGCCCGGCCACCTCGTCGCCGGAGAAGCGGGATATGTTGATGGTGAGGTCGTAGGAACTCGCTTCATATGCGGGAAACTTGATGTATTGCGTCAGGAAATCGTGGCGTTCCTTGTCCTTCTTCTCTACCAGCTTTTCAGCTTCCAGTTTATCCTTGATGCCGGTCAGCTCCATGATCTTGTGGACCCGGTAAGGCAGCGGGGCTACGAGTTTTACATGAAGTCCGTTCTTTAGGCCCCTCGTGATCACCACACCGGCTCTCCCGACGATGATGGCCTTGCCGTGGATGGAAAGGCTGCGGATGGTTTTAACGAGTTTCTTGTAAACTGTGACCTGGGGAGGGTAGTCCGTAAGCATTGTCCGCATCAACTCGTTCATCTCATCGCGCTTAACGGTGTCTATGGTTTCGATCAGCTTCTCGGAGATGTTATGGTCTTCCACGATCTTGTTGATCAGTTCCTTGTCGTAGGAGTTCCAGTCTTCTGTTTTTTCCATGGCATTAAGTTTGTCGGCAAGGAGGCTGGAGATTTCTGTAGCGTTGCATCCGTATTCGCGGGAGATGGTGATGAAGGGTCTGGGTGTTTCCGGCTTTTCATCAAACACTTTTTTGGAGTGTTCCCATGCGGCTAGCTGTTTGTGAATAAGTTTTTCAAGTGTGGCCCCTTTAATATAGCTGCTCATAATGTCACCCCTGATAATACCTAAGATTGATTAATGTATAAAAGCATTATGATTTCATTAATTAGTCAAATCTACAATCCGCCTTATTTTAATCAATTATTTTACATGATTTCCTGAAAAATTTATTGTTCCGGTCTCAACAGCGGGAAGAGTATGGTGTCCTTGATGGAGGCTGTATCCACAAAAAGCATTACCAGCCGGTCGATTCCGATTCCCATGCCTCCGGCGGGCGGCATGCCGTATTCCAGAGCGTTTATATAGTCGTAGTCCATCATCTGGGCTTCGTCGTCCCCGGCCTCCCGCATTCTGACCTGTTCTTCGAATCTCTGTTTCTGATCGAAGGGATCGTTGAGCTCCGTAAAGGCGTTACCGATCTCGCGCCCGACGATATAGGGCTCGAAGCGTTCCACGAAATCCGGATTATCCTCCCGGGATTTGGCCAGGGGAGAAAGGACCTTGGGATAGTCGATGATGAAGGTGGGCTGTATCAATTTGCTCTCCACTCTTTCCTCGAAAATCTCGTTGGCGATTTTCCACAGGGAATCCTCCTGGGCCTCAAGGCCGAGGGACTGGGCGGCCTTCCGGGCCTCTTCGACGGTTGATATCTCGCGGAAGTTGATTCCCGTGTACTTGGCGATAACGTCGATAAAGGTGATGCGTTCCCAGGGGGGAGTCAGGTCGATCTGCGATCCCTGGTAATCGATGACAGTTTTTCCGAGAAGTTTCTGTGCCAGCCCGGAAATCATCTCCTCGGCGATTTTCATCATCTCGTTGTAATCGGCAAAGGCCTCGAAGAGTTCCAGCATGGTGAATTCGGGATTATGCTTCGTTGAAATCCCCTCGTTTCGGAAATTGCGGTTCAGTTCGAATACCTTCTCGAATCCCCCCACGATCAGACGTTTCAGATACAGTTCCGGGGCGATGCGGAGATACAGGTCGATATCCAGCGCATTGTGATGAGTAATGAACGGCCGCGCAGCCGCACCGCCCGGTATGGCCTGCATCATGGGTGTCTCAACCTCGATATATCCTCGCCCTATGAGGTATTCCCGGATGCCGCTGATGATTCTGCTCCGCAGTATGAAGTCCTGGCGGGTCTTAGGGGTAACGATCAGGTCCACATATCTCTGGCGGTAGCGGAGTTCCTTGTCGGCAAACTCGTCATAAAGGACGCCGTCCTTCTCCTTGACCACAGGAAGGGGGCGGACGCATT